>JBMYJC010000009.1:15158-15397 GCA_049594055.1 Luteibaculum sp.
CTTATGCACCTCAATGAGCAAAAAACACTAGAAGTCTTTCTAAAGCTGGTAAGCACCAATGAACCGGAAATCATAAAGCATTCCATCTGGTCGGTTCAATACTTACTCAACAACTATTTTGATAAGCTCACTAACTACTTCCAGCGAGCAATAAAAATGGAGCCCATAAACGGTACAATTGCCGTTGTTTTGGGCGGAGCATGGTTAAAAGAAAAAGAAGGAAGCTATCAGCTTTTAAA
>JBMYJC010000010.1:0-3057 GCA_049594055.1 Luteibaculum sp.
TACACGACTAACGTAGATTTGATAGGCACTATCTATGGTCCAGCTTGGAGGGTATTGGAATTCTCTTGTATAGTCGCTATAACTGCCATCTGCCTGGCATTCTTGCAGGCTACTGGGGTTATCTATAGAAGTACCATTTGCACCTTCTATTCTTACGGTATCAATATGCACAAACTCGTATTTGGTAGGTAGACCAGTGCCATCCAGATCCAAGCGGGATCCCCTGCAATTTTCAGGTCCAGATGCTGTACAATAACCAGTTCTGGGAGGAGCTTCAGAATACACAAGCAAGGTGTAATCTTCAGTTTCTCCGGTTCTGGAAGAATCGCAAGGTCCAGGCATAGTATCGGGAACCGCATCCAGCCACTTGTTACCGTAGGGTTCACCTGGAATTCCCGGATTACCTAACAGTGAATCTGCAGCTTCTAAGTCACCCTTTAATGATTTGGGGAAGTTGTTTGAATGATGCACCCTGATCCGCATGCGTGTTTCCCCAGTAAAAGCATTATGCGGTACAACAATCTGACCAGGGAATGTCAGGGTAAAAGTTTCAAAGGCCGCTACCTGATCTCCAGGGATAATGGTTAACTCTGTGTCTTCAAACTCGTAATTCCTGTTCCAATCAACCCATATTTGACAAGTGTATCCCGTAGCACTCCATTCATTGCTGTAAGGCTGAGCAATCACCTTGATATCATAGGTTCCGGCTTGTTCTACAATTCCTTCTACCTCTGTGAAGTCCTGGTAACCATTATTGATACAACAGCAACGTTGCCAATTAGAGTAATTGGTGAATTGTCCGTTAAACTCAACCCTTACAATCGATAACTGTGCGGGGATGGCACCCGTAGTATGTCCATAAACCAATTCGCAATCACTGTGCGGGGTGCAATAAGTGGGGCTCTGCTGAGCCAATGCTTGGTGTGTTGAAAAAAATAGCCCAAAAAGGAGAGTGAAAAAGGTAAGGAATACACGCATAAATTAATCGATTAAGGTAATTAAGTAAAGATACAAGCTTGTTCCTCAATCAGTCGTGTATTCGCCCTTTAGGTTGGGATATTTAGCAATTAAATTGGGTATTTGTTTGGATTCTTTTTTTTATGAGGAAATCATTATCTCTTTTTATAGAATAAAATACTGTATAATCATCGATCAAAGAATATAAATCTGTAATATATAGGCTGGAATCTCAGAATTAGCTGAAAATTTCGAAAAGTGGACTTTTTATTGAATCCAAGTGCATCAGTTGGCTTCTGGATGTATTTCTCGGAGTGATTGTTATTTAGATTTAAATAGCTGATACACAGCGTTATAATTTCTTTTTGTTTACTACCTAATCGAGGTTCTCGCTTTTTACCCTAGAAAAATTTAAAGGAAGCAGGTAGGTGGAATTAGCTTTTAATCCTAATCCATTGGGGTTCATTTTTTGAACAATTGCTTTTATCTTATTATCAAGCTCGATGTCAATGCCTTTAACTATTTCGCAGGAAATAATTTCTTTAGAGTTGTTTGTTTTGAATTTTATCAAAAACGTTGAGCCGAATAGTTTGGGTGTTGATTTTAAACTTTGTGTAATTCTTTTCACAAAGATTTCTGGATGTTCCAATATTGGATTTTCAGCTTCCGAATTATCAGAAGAAATAAAAACAACTGCTTCATTTTGGGCCACCAAATCCAGGTTTAGAGATAAAATAAAGAAGCAGAAAATGGCTGGATAAATAAATTTCATAAACCTTGTTTGGCCGCCAAGATCCTCTGATGGGCCGAACATGGCAATGAATTCGCTCAGTCCCTTGGCTGAGCTAAAACTGGATTACTTGCTTAGTTCCAGTACTACAATATTCTCTACGTGGTGCGTATGTGGAAACATATCTACCGGTTGCACCTCTACAATTTGGTACTTTTCGCACAAAAGGCTTAAATCCCTTGCCTGGGTGGCGGGGTTACAACTCACGTACACAATACGTTTGGCTTCGATTTGTAATAATTGTTTAACCACATCTTCATGCATTCCCGCACGTGGGGGATCGCATACGATAACATCTGCTTTCCCATGTGTTTCCTGGAAATCCGAAGTGAATACTTCCTTCATATCACCAACCAAAAACTCACAATTGGAGATCTGATTTTGCTCTGCGTTTTTAATGGCGTCTTCAATGGCTTCCGGAACACTTTCTACACCCACCACCTTATTGGCTTTTTGAGCCAGGTAGCAGGCTATTGTTCCCGTTCCGGTATAGAGGTCATAAACAACTTCTCCACCTTCCAGATTGCAATATTTTAAGGTTAAATCGTAAAGTGCTTTGGCCTGTTCTGTATTGGTTTGGAAGAAGCTTTTAGGGTGTATGCGAAAATTTAATCCTGCCAGATTTTCCTGTATTACTGGCTCCCCAGAAAAGGTTACGATTTCTAAATCGTAGAAGCTGTCGTTCTTTTTGTTGTTAACAGCGTAATTCAGCGATTTAACTTCGGGGAATTCCTCTTGAATTGCTTTCAGTAAAGTTTCTAAAACAGAAATTTCAGGGTTTTGAACGGTGATAAAAAACATCCACTCGTTGGCACTATTACTTCGAATCATTACCGTTCGCAGACAGCCGCTTTGTTCTCGGATGTCATAGAATGAAATGCCTAATTCTTTGGCTTTGTCGTAAATAAAATCCCGAATTCTGTTGGAAGTATTTGGGGCCAGGTGGCACTCACTCATATGAAAAACCCGATCAAATCTTCCAGGAATATGAAAACCCATCCCATCTCGATCCAAATTTTCATTGCTATCCACTTCATCTTGGGTTAACCACCTGTTGGCTGTAGCAGTGTATTCCATCTTGTTGCGGTAGGCAAATTGCTGGGGAGCTCCTAGTATGGGGTTTATTTTAGGGTAGCTCACTTTGCCAATCCGGTCCAATGCATCTTTTACCTGTTGCCATTTAAATTGAAGCTGTTCTTTATACCTAACGTGCTGCCATTTGCAACCTCCGCACAAACCAAAATGAACGCATTTTGCTTGGGTTCTCAGGGAAGATTCCTTCTCAATTTCCAGGATGTTTCCCTCCAGGT
>JBMYJC010000010.1:3067-15362 GCA_049594055.1 Luteibaculum sp.
ACCTGCAAGGTTGCGATGTCTCCTGGTGCTGCGTAGGGAACAAAAACGACCTTACCATCAATTTTTGCAATGGCTTTCCCTTCACTTCCAGCCGATAAAATTTGTACCCCCTCAAATGTTTTTATTTCTCTGCGGTTTCTCCTGCCCATGGCCACAAATTTAGATTTATTTACTGCCTGAGATTGCGCAGCTTTTATCAATCTTAACACAGGGTATTTGCCCGATTTATCGATTGGACTAGCTTTGACTGAAAGCAAAAAATTAATATTGCAGGCAATGAAGACGGAGAATATGTTAGAGGAACTTTCGAGTGAGAAATTAATAGCCCTTGAGGATAAATACGGTGCCCATAATTACCACCCACTTCCTGTTGTTTTGCAGCGAGGAGAAGGTGTTTTTGTTTGGGACGTGGAAGGAAAAAAGTATTACGACTTTCTTTCAGCGTACAGCGCAGTAAATCAAGGTCATTGTCACCCGAGAATTGTTGCAGCATTAACAGAGCAAGCAAAAACGCTTACCCTAACCTCACGTGCCTTTCACAATGATGTCCTGGGCCAGTTTGAGGAAAAAGTTTGCAAGCTTTTTGGCTATGATAAGGTACTGCCTATGAACTCTGGTGCCGAGGCAGTAGAGACTGCGATTAAGATTACACGGAAATGGGCTTATGAGAAAAAAGGGATTCCAGAGGATAAGGCTACCATAGTGGTTTGCAGCAGTAATTTCCATGGAAGAACCACAACCATTGTGTCCTTTAGCACTGATCCTACCGCAAATAAAAATTTTGGTCCATATACTCCAGGATTTCAGATAATTCCCTACAACGATGCCGATGCCCTGGAAAAAGTATTAGCTACTAATCCAAACATTGCTGGTTTTATGGTGGAACCCATACAGGGTGAAGCAGGTGTAGTAGTTCCAGATGCTGGCTATTTAGCTAGGGTAGAGGAGCTTTGCAATAAACATAATGTGCTATTTATTGCCGATGAGGTTCAGACAGGAATAGCCCGCACAGGAAAACTATTGGCTACCTGCGGGAATTGCAATTGCCTTGGCGCTTGCGAAAGAAACCCAGAGTTTCGTCCCGATATTGTGATTTTGGGTAAAGCTTTATCAGGTGGAGCCTACCCGGTTTCTGCGGTACTTGCCGACAACCGAATAATGGAAGTGATAAAACCCGGCCAGCACGGATCAACCTTCGGAGGGAATCCGCTTGGTGCTAAAGTAGCCATGGCTGCTTTGGATGTAATTATAGATGAAGACCTGGCAGCAAATGCTGAGCGCCTTGGAAAGTTGTTTAGAAGAGAGATTCAAGCCTATGTGGATAAAAGCAATATTGTGTCCTTAGTGAGGGGGAAAGGATTGCTAAATGCCATTGTTATTAACGATTCGGAGGAAAGCGAAACCGCCTGGAATATCTGTCTAAAGCTAAGGGATAATGGGCTCTTGGCTAAGCCTACACACGGAAATATTATCCGATTTGCCCCACCTTTGGTGATGACTGAGGAGCAATTACTAGATTGCGTGCGAATTATTACAACTACGCTTCAAGAGTTTGAGGGGTAAAAATACCTTATGGCAAAAACCCAAGCCGAAGAAACTCCGGCAAAACAATCTAAGAAACGCAAAAGACGAATAGCCAAATTCGTTATCAAACTGGTAATAACGGGTTTGGCCTTATTTTTTGCATTCAAGACCATTGATATCCAGCAGTTTAAGAAGGAGTTACTGTCTACTAATCTTTGGTGGTTTGTGCTTGCGGTTTTGTGTTTTAACGCTTCCAAAATAATCGCAGCTTTTAGAATCAGGGTATTCTACGCCAATGCAGGATTGTTACTGGGCAAGATGTACAATTTTAAACTGTACTACCTGGGCATGTTTTACAACCTATTTCTTCCTGGAGCCATAGGAGGGGATGCCTATAAGGTGTATGCTTTGCGCGATCCCGAAAAAGGAAATACAAAAGCCCTGGTTTGGGCAACCTTAGCCGATAGAATCTCAGGATTGTGTTTATTGCTAATTCTAGGAGGGCTTTTTTATCTGTTTTCCAATTTTCCGATTTGGGAGGAATGGGAGATAAGCGTGATAGTTCTTCTAGCTTCCCTGGGTTGTTTACCAGCGTTTTATATCGCATTCCGCTGGATTTTAGATAAACGAGTGATTAAAAATTTTGCTCAAACCACGCATTACAGTTTATGGGTTCAAATAGGTCAGGTAGCAACTGCTTTGTGTTTGCTTTACGCTTTAAGTGTAGGCGATAATTTTATGGATTACCTGGCGCTTTTTATGCTTTCTTCCGTGGCAGCAGTAATCCCTTTAACCGTTGCAGGAGTAGGAATAAGGGAGTGGGTTTTCCTTCAGGGTAACGCATTTCTACTGATCCAGGAGGAAAAGTCGGTTGCATTTGCCTTTTTGTTTTTTAGTGCCATGGCTATCTCCAGTTTATTTGGCGCTATTTTTGCCTTTAAACCCATAGAGCAGGACCTGGAGGATATATGAATTTGCTGTTTAGCTCACTTCAAAAACATTACGAGAAAAATCCAAATGTTTGGTATTTAAGCCTTTTCATTCTGGGTTTTTTGATTTACCACCAAAATCTGGGTTATATCCCACTTAGGGCCGATGAGCCTACCCGAACCATAGTAGCCTTGGAGATGATGATCAGCGGTAATTACATTACTCCTACCATAAATGGGGAGTGGTATTACCGCAAGCCGCCCTTGTTTAACTGGTTGCTTATTGCCATCATGAATATTACAGGCTCTAAAAGTGACTTTGTCTTGCGGCTGGCCTGCACCGTACCTCTTTTTTTGTTTGGACTTACCATCTTTCTGCACGCCAAAAAATACATCCATCACGCAGCAGCGTTTTTGGCTGCCGCCATGTTTGTTACCTGTGGCCGCATGCTAATTTACGCTTCCTTCCTGGGCCATATAGACGTATTTTATTCGTGGATTACCTATTTGGCTTTTATAGCGCTATTTGAATATGCTAAAAAAGAGCAGTGGACAAAAGCCCTCTTTATTTCATACCTCCTGCACACAATAGCTTTTTTGTGCAAAGGTTTACCCAGTGTGCTTTTTGCGGGATTAAGTGCCGTTGCGGTAATTATCTATTTTGCCTCCTGGAAAAAAGTTTTTGGATGGAGACACCTACTGGCGGCCCTCATGTTTTTTACAGGTATTGCATCATATTTCTATATCTACAGCCAGTACAACTCATTGGAGGGCTGGGTGACCCAATTGTGGGACCAAAGTGCGCAGCGAACGGTTATGGATGAGGACAGAAGCTGGTGGGACACGCTGATAAACCTCTTTAAGTTTCCTGCAGACCACATTATGCATTTGGCGCCCTGGTCAATTTTTGCCCCTGTAATCTTTTTTAAAGGATTCTGGAAGGCCCTCAAAGCCAATCCGTTTTTATCGGTTTTCGGATTGATTTTTGCCATAAATATTCCTGTTTACTGGCTCTCCCCAGGATATTATCCGCGTTACTTATTTATGCTTTACCCCATATTTTTTGTTTTCCTGGCGTATTTTCTAAACAAATGGGAGGATAGCAGGTATGTGCGTTCGGTAAACAAGGTGTTGTTAATTTTGACCCTGCTTGCGATACCGGCACCCATTGCGGTTTTCTTTGTTGATTTTGAGGTAAACTATGCGGTTTTAAAGGTATCGGTTAGTGTAATATTTGCCCTTCTTGCAGCACTGGCCTTTTGGAAAATGCCCCGATTAAGAATGCTAAGCTTGGTGTTTGTTTTGCTGGTTTTGCGATTTATGTTCAACATGTTTGTGCAGGACCATCGCATGCAAACCGGACCGCATGAAGTCTACAAAAACGGGGCTATTGAGGCGGCAACAATTGCCGGACCCAATCCACTCTATGTTTTTACCGGCACACCCATAAATCACCAAACCACCTGGTACGTGGAAAAAACCAGAATGGAAATTTTGAGGATTCGAAAGGATATTGAATCTGGATGCTATTATATGGTTTACGAAGGCTCTAAGGCTTATTGGCCAACTAATGCTGCCTATGAGGATATGTACCGGTTTAAAACCAAATGGGAAGACACAGAGATTACCTTGAGAAAAGCTTTATAACGCCCTAGAATCTCCCACTCACCTTAATATTGATCAGTCTTCTGGTAAGATAATTGGGAATTCCGTACAAGCCCCCGCTAACATCCTTTATCCAGGTGCTGTTTACCACGTTTTGCGCGTCTAACAAGTTGAGGAATTCCACGGTAAGATTTAGACTGTTGAGGTGCCTTAAAAAGGATGTGTAATTTTTTCCGGGCTTGATAAATTCCTTGCTGAAACCTACATCCACCCGTTTGTAAGAAGTTGTGCGCAAAACATCCTTGTAGCGATTAAAATCGGGCGGTCCAAAGGGCAGGGGGGTGCCATATTGAATACTTAACTGAACAGTTAAATCCTCAAAGCCAGGCATTTCATCCTTAAAAAATAGCCCCACACGGAAACGTTGATCTGTGGGCCTTGGAATAAATCCAGGAGCATCGGTTAAAACCGTATCAACTTGCCTATTAAAGGTGAAAGTTTGGATGGTATCTCCATCGGTGTTAATAAAGGTTTGTCGAACATCATCCAACAAATCTTCCTGGGTATCTAAAATTCCGGCACTGATCCAGGATTCCAGTCCTTCTATGAATTCCCCGTGCAGTTTTACATCAAAACCACGGGCAAAACCTACGGCATTGTTGGTACCGTAATATCTGATCCTAACGTTTTCTAGTTCGTAAGGAATCAGATCATCATACCACTTGTAATACGCTTCAGAGATTAATTTAAAAGGCCGTTTCCAGATAAATAAATTGTACTCCATGCCAATAACCGCATGGGTAGATTTTTGGGCCATTACGCTACTGCTTATCTCCCCATTTAGGCCTCTTAAGTCCCGGTAAAAAGGCGGCTGGTAATAGAGTCCGGTAGATGCCCTGAAGGTAACCCTGCGGTTAAAGGTGGTACTATCATTCAGCTGTTTTCTAAAAACAGGAGAGTAGGATACACTAACTCTTGGCCCTCCCACCCATTGATCATTAAACTGGTAATAATGTGCCCTAAGTCCAGCATTTAAACTGAGTGTTGCCTTATTATCGTATTTCCAGGTAATCTCATCCTCGGCAAAAAATTGGTAGCGAAAGGTGTTCAGCTGGTTATTAGCCCGGATGTTTTCAAATACCAAAAGTGAATCATCGTTCCGTGGTAGAGAGTAATCTGCAGAGTCTACATACTGATATTCTCGCCATTGCTCCTCAAATTGTTCAACAGAAGCTTGTGCGCCCAGTCTAAAAAAGTGTTTTCCTTTCTCGTAATTAACCTGGGCTTGCAGGTTGCTAACATTCCCAATGATGTAATTTCTGGCGTGATTTAAAAAGCCCCCAATACCCAGGTTTCTAACTACATCGCCAAAGTCATCCGACTCAAAATCGCGGTTGGTTTCATCCAAGCGGTATTGTCCAATAATATCGAAGTACTCTTGCTGATAGGTGGCAAAATGGCTGGCAGTAACTTTTAGTTTTAGTTGGTTGGAAAAGTAATGGGTAAAATCTATTGCTCCAGTTGCCGATTGTTGTTTGCTCTCTTCCTTCCCATCAAAGAAAACAGTGAAACGAAGTGCCTGGGAAAATCCACCAAATTCGGTTACCCGGGTTTGCGGTACAAAACGAAATCGATTGTTGGAATACACTCCTAAAATGCCAATTTCAGATTTCTCAGAGATTTTATGCGTGGCATAAACCTGGGCATCCCAAAACTGTGGTTGGTATTCTCCTTTGGTCTCCAAGCTGCCCAGTAGAAGTTGGTTTGAGCGAAAACGAACACCACCAATGTAGGTCCACTTTTGATTCTTGCTGGAGTTTCCAAAAGCGAAATCACCTCCCATAAGGCCCAGAGCAAATTCACCTTCCAGCGTTTGTGGCTTTTTATACTGGATATCTAAAACAGAGGACATTTTATCTCCGTAGCGCGCAGAAAAACCTCCGGCGGAAAATTTGATATTGTCCACCAGCGCAGAGTTTAAAAAACTGAGTCCCTCTTGCTGACCAGCTCGCACCAAGAATGGGCGATAGACTTGCACCCCGTTCACATAAACCAGATTTTCATCGTAGGAACCGCCGCGCACAGAATAGGAGGCTGTTAACTCGTTGTTCATTGCCACTCCGGCCTGCGCTCCTAAGGCTTGCTGAATAAAATCTCCGGAAGCTGAAGGAACCCTTCCCACCGACTTAGCATCTATTTTTTGCAGATTTTCCCCCTTCGCTTGTTCAACAATTTCAACGGTTTTTAATTCTCTAAAGGCCAGTTTTGCAATTATCTCAAGCTCTGGTTTGCGATCATTGAGGCTGATGTTTTTTTCAAACACCTCAAAGCCGCTATGCCTTATTTGAATTTCGTAGCGACCTGAATTTTTTAGGAAAATCTCAAAAATACCTTGATCAGAACTACTGCCTCGAAGTGTGTCATTCACCACAATAAATGCACCTGGAACGGGATCATCGTTTCCGTCCAAAACACGTCCATAAACTCGGTATGCCTCCTTTTGGGCTAAGCTGGAAAAGCTTATGAAAACAAAGATTGCGAAGACAATGGCTGCCCTACCTTGCTGCAAAAAGGTCAATTGTTTTGTCGTTTGAATTTGCCTTCTTTCCAGGCTTTAAAAAACTGTGCCCAGGCAAAGGGATTTAGCAATTGAATTGGAGGCGCCTGACCGGCATAATAAAGTTGTTGTTGAATTTGCTGCATGCGAAAGCGGTAATTCGCATTGCCATCCATTGGCATGTCTTGCATTTGGCGATACAACACTTCAGGATCCAGATTTTTTTGTGCCCGAGAAATGTCGTCATCGGGTAGATTAAGTGCTAGAAAGGCGTCTTTAAATTCCTCGGGGCTAGGCCAGGGATAAATTACAGTTTCACTCAAGTAAACCGTATCGCTGTTAAGCACCTGAACAATGGAGTACTTATCTCCAGATAAAGTATCCGGTATTACAAAATAATCTCGCTTATACCCAACGTTAGAGAACATGATGCTGTCTCCCAGCTCTGCTGCAAAAGAAAAATATCCGTAGTAATCCGTAGTTGTTCCCTGGCCCTTGTTTACAATTACCACGTTGGTGTATGGCAATGCTCTCAAAGAATCTCCGGTAACCACAATACCGGAAAATTGCACCACATTCTCAGCGTATTTTTTTTCTTGCGAAAAGAGCAGAGTAGAAAATAAACATCCCAGTAAAAGGAGGATTAATTTTTGCATGCGACTAAAATAGCTATTTACAGGGTGCTTATTTCTGTTGTGTAAATGCTTTCGTTACCAAGTTTATCTGAAACAACAAGTTTTAACACGTGTTTTCCGGGTTTTACGCGCTTGGCGTCTACCCGGTAATTAACGGCCCCGGTTCTGTAATCGTATGTGGCCAAGCACCAGTTATCGTCTATAAACAAATTATAGGATGAAATCCCAGCACCAACATCACTTATCCTAAAACGCAAGGTGTTTCCAGCCCTAAATTCCTTGCCATTGTATACGTTAATTGCTCTAATATTTGGTGCAATGCTGTCTACCATTAGCGTATACGTTCCTAATTCCCGGTTATTGGCGCTAAAGTATGCGCCTTCAATTTTGCCGGTGTTATCTGGATATACTCTGCCATTATCGCCCACTTTACCCAAGAGTATTTTATCCTGGATGTCCATTAAGCTTTCTGGAATTTTCAATGAAATCTTAAAAGCATTCTGCACACCAATAAATCTATCTCCCACAATTAATTTTGGATAAGCATCTTCGGTTAGGCTCTCTTCAATCTGTATTTCCTGGCTTTGATATAAACAGCGTGCCGGAAAGTTGAGGAGGGCTTGATTCCCCTTCCACTCAAAGGGTAGAAGAGCGTTTACTTTATAGGAATTAGGGATTCCCCGCAACACGCGTACGATTCCTTTTTTGCGACTCTGAATCTCAAAATTGAGCTTACTGGTGTTACCCGCAACATCTTTAACCTGCACATCTACATCTAGAATCGTGTCTTCCGTACAATTAATTATGCCCTTGTTTATTTGCTCATCGTAAATGTTCAGCAAGTTGTTTTCTACAATGTGCAATCGATGGTAGTGTTTTCTATAGCGCTTGTAAATGTCGTAATCAATGTGTCCATTCATGTACCGATTGGTTGAAAAATCCAAGCGATCCAATTGCATTTTAAAGTGGTTTTGCCCATTTATGGCAGTCGTGATTTCAAAAATTCCGCATTGATTAGAGGCGGCATCTAAACGGTCTATGGTATGCAGCGAAAAACCTATTTGTCCGTGTGCCTCTATTTTGTCGCCATCGCGCAAGCGGTAATTTCCGGGGCTGCCGCCCATGGAGAAATTGTCGGCCGCTTTTCCATTCACATAGCTATTAGCATCCAAGGCGTAAACCTGTAATCCGTAAACTGTTGGTGCAGTATTGTCGGCTACCGAGAAATTGAATAACAAAGGATTGATGGCCTCTTCTGTTTTGGAATCGCGGATTTCAAAATGCAAATGGGGACCACCCGAGGATCCACTATTTCCACTTTTGGCAATTTCCTCACCAGCTTTAAACGAAAACTTTCCGGCAGGAGGGAAGAGATCTACCTCATAGGACTTTTGCAAGTATTGTTGTTCTTCCACCCACTCCTCAATTTTTGGATGGAATTTTTCCAAATGTCCGTAAACTGAGGTATATCCGTTGGGATGGGAAATATATAAGGCCAATCCATAACCAAATGGAGAAACTTTTATGCGCGAAACAGAACCATCTGCTACCGATTTGATGCTTAAACCAGTTCTGCCTTGGGTTTTAATGTCTAATCCCGTGTGGAAATGATTGTTTCTTATTTCTCCAAAATTCCCGGAGAGCACGATGGGAATATCAACCGGATGCACAAAATCTTGCGATTTACCCGAAAAAGTAAGTATGGAAAGAAGGAAAACGGAGAAAAACTGCCTTAAACTCAAATCTTAAATTTTGGCGAAAATAAAGGAATATCAATGGGGGATAAAATGGTGGAAAAACTATGTTCTGCCCAATTGAAAACTTTCTTAGGTAAGTTACTTTTGCATTATATATTTGCACGATGAGTGATTTGTCTGACCTTGTCTACCGTTTAACCAAAAAGGTGGATTTTGTTCTTCAGCACGCAGAATCTTTAAAGGAACAACTGCAGGAAAAAGACCAGCAAATTGTGTCTTTAAAGGATGAGCTAAAACACAAGGAAAGCGAGTTCTCATCGTTGAAAGAAAAAGTTAGGCTTTTTGAATCTGCCGAAGCCTTTGCCGGAACAAGCGAAGGAGGTAAAAAAGAAGCTAGGCTTAAGATTAACGAGTTAGTTAGGGAAATAGATAAATGTATAGCCCTGCTTAATAGGTAAAACCGCATGAGCGATCTATCCATAAAAGTTACCGTTGCCGGGAGGGTTTATCCTCTCAACGTTGCCGTTGAGGAGGAGCAATTCATCCGCCAGGCAGCCAATAACATAGAGGATCAGATTCGCAATTTTCAAGAAAACTATGCGGTAAAAGATAAGCAGGACTTACTAGCCATGACCGCCCTTCAGATAGCTACACAATTGTATGTGTCAAATGATAAGAAGGAGGTTAACGAGGCCATACACAAGCTAGAACAGATTGAAGGAAAACTGGATTTTTATCTGGATAATACCTCAGTCTAAGGTTCCCCAACGCTTTTTCATCTTAGGCCATGATAAATTTAAAGGACATAAAATATCATGGAATTAACCAGTGTACTCATTGGCGGAATTGCTGGAATAGTGGTAGGCGGAGGCCTAACTATTTTGGCAATGAACATGCTTTTAGGCAACCGTAAAAAAGGCATTTTAGCCGAAGCTGAGAAGGAAGCCGAAGCCATTAAAAAGGATAAAATTCTTCAAGCCAAAGAAAAATTCCTCGCACTAAAAGAGGAACATGAGAAACTGTTGCAGGAAAGAAACAAAAAGCAACAGCAGATTGAAGAAAAAATCTCCAAGCGGGAAGAGAATCAAAAACAACGCCACGAAGAGCTTAAGCGCAACGAAAAAATAGTTGCCGAAAAACAGGAGGAACTCAATAACCAACTCACTGGGCTCAAGAAAAAACTACAAGAGGTAGATAAAGCGCACCAGAAAAACATACAAATGTTAGAATCTGTTGCGGGATTATCTAAGGAAGAGGCGGTGAAGCAACTTATGGAATCGCTTAAAGACGAGGCCAAAACGGAAGCTATGTCCTTTATCCAGGAAACCTTGGAAGAGGCCAAACTCACAGCTAACAAAGAGGCTAAAAAGGTTGTACTACAGACCATACAGCGTGTAGCTACCGAACATGCAGTGGAAAATTCGGTATCGGTTTTTAATATCGACAGCGATGAGATTAAGGGGCGTATTATTGGTAGAGAAGGAAGGAATATTCGCGCCTTGGAAGCCGCAACAGGTGTGGAAATCATTGTGGATGATACGCCAGAGGCGATCATCTTATCCTGTTTCGATCCTGTGCGTAGAGAGATTGCTCGACTGTCCTTACACCAATTGGTTTCCGATGGAAGGATTCACCCAGCCCGAATTGAAGAGGTGGTGAAAAAGACCCAAAAGAATATTGAGGACGAGATCATAGAAACTGGGAAAAGGACTTGTATTGATTTAGGTATACACGGTTTGCATCCAGAGCTTACTCGTATGGTAGGTAGAATGAAATACCGCTCTTCCTACGGACAAAACTTATTGCAACACTCACGCGAAGTTGCTAACCTCTGCGCCATTATGGCCTCTGAGATGGGCCTTAACCCTAAAGTAGCCAAACGGGCCGGATTGTTACACGATATTGGAAAAGTGCCCGATAACGAGCCAGAACTTCCACACGCCATTTTAGGTATGAAATGGGCCGAGAAATATGGGGAAAAGGCCGAAGTGTGTAATGCTATTGGCGCCCACCACGATGAAATTGAGATGACTAATCTATTCTCGCCCATCGTTCAGGTTTGCGATGCTATTTCGGGTGCACGTCCAGGAGCAAGACGCGAGGTGGTAGAATCTTACATCCAGCGTTTGAAAGATCTGGAAGAACTTGCATTGAGTTACAGTGGGGTATTAAAAGCATACGCTATTCAAGCGGGACGGGAGTTACGTGTTTTGGTGGAGAGTGAGAAAGTTTCTGATGCAGAAGCAGATACCCTGTCATTTGACATCTCCCAGCGTATTCAGAATGAAATGACCTACCCTGGACAGGTTAAGGTTACCGTGATCCGCGAGAAAAGAGCCATTAATTACGCCAAGTAAGAATTTGACCTTCTAGTTTCAGAAAGCCTCAGCATAAACGCTGGGGCTTTTTTATGGAGTTTTCTGGCCTCTGTAGTTCTGGGTCATTGCACGTAATGAAAGGTACAGGTTTTTAGATTTATTTAGTTTTAGCCTCAACATTGGATACCAAGCAAATTTTCTAAACCTATGATCCAAAAGCGAATTTTCTTGATACTATGCATAGTTATCGGTTCAAATCTAGTCTACGGCCAGTCTGGAAAAGAGCAAAAAGAAAAACCTGCCTCGGAAAATGAGCAGCCTTGGGTTCGCTTAAAACCGGAGCAAAGTAAGCAGAAACAAAAAGCGCCTAACCAAAAGCGCTTGCGCAAAGAATCTCTTAAAATGGAGAGGCGCTCAACGAAATCGGTTATTCAGATCTTGAACACATCGGGCAACGGTTTAATAGGTGGTAAATGGGTGCTTTTTGGAACTTTTGATTACGGACGAAAAAGCTTTGGGGGTAAATTTGATAAAACCAGTAGTGATAGAAAGTTGGATTTTGTTCAATACTTAGGTGGTGGAATTAAGTTAGCTAAGTTCTATGAATCTTTTGGTTTCTATGCGAGCGTCAGTCTAGGAGAACGTTTTGATACGTACAGAACCTCAAGTTACATAATTGATGACATGGGAGGATATTACAATATCCAAAGTAATGTGGGCAGCACCTCCTTGTTTACTTATTGTGTTGGTTCTTATTTAGGAACGTCAAGATTTAAGGGCTTTTTGGGGTTTGGAATTAGGGAAATTGACTTTTTGGGTGGACTAGATGGTAATGCTGAAATAGGCCTGAATTATAGGATAAGGAACCGGGTTTATTTAGATGTGGGGATAGAAACGATTTTAGATGAAGTGGACTTTTCTTGGGGTTTTGTTGGAATAGGTTACCAGCTTAAAAAATAGCCCCAATTGATTGATGGACTTTAAAATTGGCTCCATTTAGCCATAATTGCCTCCATGCGGTTTAAATTTT
>JBMYJC010000011.1:0-15304 GCA_049594055.1 Luteibaculum sp.
TAGAATTATAGAGATTTATTGAAGCAAATTTATAGAATTCTCGATATTTCTAGAATGATATAGATTGTTTGAAAGCAAATTATAGAATTATAGAATTTTGCATTTGGAATTGGCTAAAATTTTCACATTGGAACCAAAACTCAACAGTTTGGATTTTAATTCCGGGCTAACAAAAACCTCCATTTCCAAGCTTAACTCATTTCCAACTTGCTGTATTTTTTGGGTTTTGTGTAATGGGCGCTCTTGTAAATAGTTTACCAACCAGCCTTTTAGAAGCAGCTTAATTTTTTCGGGCCTTTCTCCATTTAATACCGTGATACCGAAAGCATGATCAAAGTATTCCTTTGGGTCAAAATCCCGTAATACATGATCACTCGCCTCATTCACCGTGCTCAATTCATTAATTCTCCCAAGTTCAAAGGTTCTAATTTGCTCGTGCGTCACGCTGTAAGCAATTAGGTACCATATTTGATCGAATTCCCTTAGCAACAAAGGAAAAAGCCGGTAATTCTTTAGTTGTTTCGAACTCCAACTCCGGTAAGAAATATCCAGGCTTAATTTTTCTTTGAGTGCCGTTAAAATCTGGCTTAAGAATTTTTCGCCCCTGAGCCCGGCCTCACTTCGCTCAAACCAAATTAGGTGCTCGTCATCCAAACCCTTTTCCACCGATACCTCCTCAAAAATTTTGGAAATCGCCAATTCGAAACGCCTGAAAATTGGTATGTCTTTAAAGCTTAATAAACTGGCGGCTGCAAAGCGCAAAGCAGAAACATCATCCTCGGTAAGTGGAATTTTCTCTAGGGAAAAACTGTCATCGCTGTATGCGTAACCTCCGTGGAAACGATCGAAATATATTGGAGCCTCGTATTCATCTTTCATGTATTTCAAATCCTTTTCTATGGTGGATATCGAAATGCGATCTCCATCTTCGCTGCCAAATAAATCTTCTTCACAAGCCAGTCTCAAATCTTCCTTGCTTGGATAAGGTTTGTAGGGGTTTCTAATCTTCTTATCAATTATTCTGTAGCGGATTTGGGCATTCTTTACCGATGGCATATTACTAAGCTGCTATTTTTGGGCTGTGGAGCCGTTTAAAAACTATTTTGACGAAAGGTATAAAAAGGACTTAGCCAATCTGCTGGCAGCCTACACGCCAAATATCCTGCAAGAGGACTATTTCACCCAGCCAACTGCATTTAACGATGACTGGAATTACCGCAAACGAGTAGAGCAGATTGCTTTAAAACTCTTTGAATGCCATTCTGAAAATTACTTGGAGTTCTACGAGGCGGTGAAAAAGTTAAGTGCCCATGCCATTGTAGGGAAGTTTAGGGTGGATAACGGATTTTTTTGGGAGCCTTTTACGCATGTAGTGCAATACTATGGCTTAGCTCATCCAGAGTTATCTTTTAAACTCCTTGAGCTCTTAACTCAGCTTTTTACGGCCGAATTCGCCATTAGACCCTTTATTGATCGGTACCCGGAAAAAAGCTTTGAGCAATTAAAACTTTGGTCCCGTGCTAAAAATGAACACCTAAGACGCCTAAGTAGCGAAGGCAGCCGCCCCAGATTACCCTGGGGAAAAAAAATCCCTCATTTGGAAAAAGTACCGGATTACGCCATTGAAATTTTAAGTGAACTGAAAGACGACAAATCCCTGTATGTGCGCAAGAGCGTTGCCAACCATCTGAATGACCTATCATGGGTTCAACCCGACTTATTTTACAAAATCATAAACCGGTGGAATACTCGAAAAATTAGTCCTGAGCGAGCCTGGATTATCAAACACGCCCTGCGAAGTGAAATAAAGAAAGGGAATCCCAAAGCCTTGGAAATATCTGGAGTAAAACCCTTTTTTGGGGATTGTAGGGTAGAGCTTATTGGCAATGCTCAAATCCAACAAAATTTTGAATTGCTTGCTCAACTCACCAATAGCAGTAGCAACACCCAAAAATTTATTGCAGACATTATCCTACATATGCCAGGTAAAACAGGTGCAAGGAAAAAGGTTTTTAAAGGATGGAAAGGGGAAATAAATGGAAAGGCTACCATAGAACTCCCAAAAAGAATGAGTTTAGTAGATAATTCTGTGCGGAAATATTATCCAGGAGCATATGCAATTGAAATTCTGGTTAACGGCAACAGGATGGCAAAAATCGAATTCGAGGTATGAATGGAGTAGGCTTTGGGATATTAAAACTAGCGGGTCGTTTGCCCTTTTTCATTTTCCATGGGCTTTCTAATCTTCTTTTTCCGGTACTTTATTACTTCTTGGCCTATCGAAAGGATGTAGTGCTTCAAAACCTTGGCAATAGCTTCCCTGAGAAATCTCCAAATGAAATAAAAGCCATTGCAAAGAACTTTTACAAGCATTTGGCTGATATTTTTTTGGAGTATATCAAACTATTGGGGATTAACGGCCGGGAACTAAAATCTCGTTTGCACTTCCACAATGAGGATGTTTTATTAGACCTACAGAAAAAGAACAGAAACATTATCCTGGTGATGGGGCATTACGGGAATTGGGAGTTTTTATTGGGACTGCCCTTTTTTAATGAGCAGTTTAACACCAACATTGCCTTCAAAAGCCTCTATAAAGTGCAAAAAAACAAGCGCGTAGATTCCATCCTTTATAAAAGCAGAAGCAAGCACGGCATGGGGCTTATACCAGCCCAGGATGTTAAGCAGGAATTTGCAAATCCAGGCCCACAAAATCAGGCAGTAATTTTTCTGGCAGATCAATCCCCCTCCAATTCCAGAAGGGCACACTGGACTAAATTTTTAAATCAGGACACGGGTATCTTAATGGGAACCGAACGCTATGCCCAACTCTTTAACCACGCGGTTGTTTATTTAAAAATGACCCGCTTAAAACGAGGCGAATATGAAGTGAGTTTTGAGTTGATTGCGGAACACCCTAAGGAATGGGAGAAAGGAAAAATATCTGAAAAACACCACCAATTGTTAGAGAGGGATATTAAAGAAGCACCGCAATACTGGCTGTGGACCCACAAGCGATGGAAAAAGCAAAAACCAATGGACTTATGATGAATGCTCCACTGGCAGAACGAATGCGCCCCCAATCACTTGCAGATTACAGAGGCCAACCCCACTTGGTGGGACCAGAGGGCATTGTTTCCCGGTTTATTAAATCGGGAAAGTTGCCAAGCATTATTTTTTGGGGGCCTCCGGGTGTGGGCAAAACAACCTTAGCCAAATTATTGGCGAAGTCGCTGGATAGGCATTTCTATCACCTTTCTGCTATTCAATCTGGAGTGAAGGAAGTAAGGGAAGTTATTGACAGCGCAAAAAAAACTGCTGCGTTTGATAAGACTCCTCCCCTCTTGTTTATCGATGAAATTCACCGCTTTTCTAAAAGCCAACAGGACGCATTATTAGGAGCTGTAGAACAAGGATTAGTAACATTGATTGGCGCCACAACAGAGAATCCATCCTTTGAAGTGATAAGCCCTTTATTAAGTCGCTGCCAGGTTTATACCTTAACACCTCATAGCAATGAGCAATTGCAATCGGTTTTGGAAAAGGCCATAAGCGATGATGCTATGCTAAGTAGCCGTAAGATTAATTTAGTGGAGAGCGATGCCATATTAGGCTTTGCGGGTGGCGATGCTCGGAAGGCTTTAAACATCTTGGAGGCAGTAGTAGACTACTTCCCAATCGATCCACTTGAAATAAGCAATGAAAAAGTAAAGGAGGTAGTTAAAAACAATCCCGTTATGTACGATAAGGCGGGAGAACAGCACTACGATGTAATATCGGCCTTTATAAAATCTGTGCGCGGCTCAGATCCCAATGCAGCCGTTTATTGGCTGGCCAAAATGATTGAGGCGGGAGAAGACCCAAAATTCATAGCCCGCCGCTTGGTTATTTTAGCTTCTGAGGATATTGGCAATGCCAATCCCAATGCGCTTCTCTTGGCTACCAGCACTTTTCAAGCCATAGAACTCATAGGAATGCCTGAGGGAAGGATCGTTTTAAGTCAGTGCACTATTTATTTAGCTACTTCCCCAAAGAGCAATGCTTCCTATGAAGCCATTAATTCAGCCCAGCACCTAGTTAAAAATGAGAGTAACCAGGCCGTTCCTCTCCATTTGCGCAATGCTCCCACCCAACTCATGAAAAATTTAGATTATGGGGCAGGATATAAATATCCACACGGATTTAAAGGTAATTTTACCGACCAGGAATATTTACCCGAAGGATTAAAAGGGAGCTCACTCGTAAAATTTGGAGCCAATCCTAAAGAAGAGGAACTAAAGAAAAAAATGACTGCCCTTTGGGGTGACAAATACGATTTTAATTCATGACCATTAGCAGAATACCCGGGATAAAACATATTGGCAGTAACAACTTTCTCTTGTTGGCAGGGCCTTGTGCCATTGAAGGTGAGGAAATCGCTTTTGAGATTGCTCGCGAGCTATTATTTATCTGCAACAAGTTTCAAATCCCGCTAGTTTTCAAAGGCTCTTATCGTAAGGCTAACCGAAGTAGGTTGGATAGCTTTACTGGGATTGGAGATGAAAAGGCCCTTAAAATCTTGGGGAAAATAAGGGATGAACTACAGGTGCCGGTTATAACCGATATTCATGCGCCCGAGGAGGCGGAAATGGCTGCGAAGTATGTAGATGTATTACAAATTCCGGCCTTTTTATGCCGCCAAACCGATTTGCTAGTTGCAGCAGCAAAAACGGGTAAGCATGTAAATATTAAAAAAGGACAATTTGTAAGTCCAGAGTCTATGGTTTTTGCTGTAGATAAGGTGAGAGAGAGTGGCAACCCCAACGTGATGGTTACGGACAGAGGCACCCTGTTTGGATACCACGACATTATTTTAGATTACCGCAGCATTCCGAAAATGCATGCCGCATGTAAATCGGAAGTTGTGGTAGATATAACCCACTCCCAGCAAAAGCCTAATCAAACCACTGGGGTTACCGGTGGAGATCCTGAAATGATAGAAACGGCGGCCAAATGTGCAATAGCCGCAGGAGCGGATGGTCTTTTTTTAGAAACCCACCCAAGACCTAGTGAAGCAAAATCTGACGGGGCAAACATGCTGCAACTGGAATTATTAGAACCCCTTTTAACCAAGCTGGTAGCTATACGCAGGGCACTTATCTTGTAGCCTTTTTCCCAAAAAAAAGCTGATCTAAGGAGAGTTTACCAGGGCCCTTGGCTAATAGAATACAATACAGCAGTAGATAAAATATTGCTAACTCCTTTTGGTGCAAAGGATCGTGAATGTGGACAATAAAGATGGCCACCAGCATGGTTATTATAAGTGGTAGAACCGCTAAGCGTGTTAACATTCCCAACACAATCAGTCCCGCACAAACTACTTCGGCAAAAACGGTGAGAAAAATAGAGAATTCCTCACCAATCCCTATTGGGTCTGCAAATGCTAAATTACCTTCCAGCAATCGTTCCATTTTTGGTAGGCCGTGGGTAAGCATAAGCCCGCCACTCGCCAAGCGAAGCATCAGTAGCGTTAGATCACTATACCTCCTTTTTGGCAGCCACTTCCAACGATATTTAGCCATGAAAAACCAATTTTTCCAAAAAAAAAGAATTAATGGACTCCTTAAACTTAGCAGAGTCTAAAGTCTTGAACGGAAAATTGTTGATAGGTTTACAAAACGGTGAAAACCGTTCTCCGATTTTTGGCTCTACCTTCCTCCGTCTCGTTTGTAGCTATGGGTTTAGATTCACCATAGCCCCGATACTCCATTCGTTTGGAATCAATTCCAAACCTAATCAGGTAATCATACACCGCTTTAGCTCTGTTCTCCGATAGGGTCTGATTGTCGCTATCCTCTCCAACGTTATCTGTATGGCCCTCTATACGAATTCTAAGCATAGGATTTTGCTGCAAAAAGGTGAGCAAATTGCCCAACTCCACCTCAGACTCCTTTTTTAAGTCATACTTGCCACTCTCAAAGAAAATGTTCTTTAAAACCACAGACTCACCCGCTTTAATTGGCGACATCCCAATATTCAAATACTTGGGTTCTGTTGGATTAGGATTTTCTGTGAGTGAGAAGTTTTCTGAGTAAAACAGGTAACCGTCTTTCTTCACTTCCAATGCGTAATCTTTGTTAGAAGGCAGGGTTACTAAAAACTCTCCGTCCTTGTCGCTGTCAGATTCCACAATGGTTTGCCCACTTTCCAGATCCTTCAACTTAAACCTAGCTTGCAAAGGGCTTTTATCTTCCTGATCAAATACAAATCCTTTTGTAAAGGATACCGGCACCGGTCTCATTTTATCTGGAAGGTTAAATGCGTACAAATCCAGACCACCTTCTCCCCCTTTTCTATTAGAAGCAAAATAGGCCACATCGCCTTTACTGCTCACCAACAAGGAATTTTCGTTTTGGGCGGTGTTTATTGGGTAACCTAAATTTTCAGGTTCGGTCCACTCTCCATTGGACCCGATTCTGGAAACAAACAAGTCTTCTCCCCCAAAACCGGGATGGCCCGTTGACGCAAAATAAAGGGTTTGACCATCTGGGTGGATGTGAACACTGGATTCATTTCCGGGCGTGTTGATCGGGGCGGGCATTTTATAGGCTTCGGTCCAAGTCCCATCTTCATTTCGAACCGAGAACATGATTTCCATGTTTTCTATGCTCCTACTTCTATCCCGCGTTCCCCGGATAAAAAATAGAACCCTACCATCCGCAGATAAGCTGGGTTGCGTTTCCCAATGCACAGAGTTTACGTTTGGCCCTAGGTTGATTGGTTTACTCCAGGTATCGCCTTCACGGTAGGAAATAAAAAGATCGCAAGACCCATAGCCTTTTCGGTCTTCTCCGTAATTGCGATCGCCATAAAGCTCACATGCAGTAAACACCATGGTTCTTCCATCTGCGGTAATAGTGGGAGCTCCTTCGTTATATTCTGTATTGATGTGACCACTGAGACTTTTTGCCGATCCCCACTCCTTTTTGGCAGTATCTCGTAAGGAAACGTAAAAGTCTTCTTGCATGCCCTGCATTCCTGCAATAGAACTCACCCTTGCATCTGGAATCTTTCTGGTAAAAAATAACTTTTCGTCATCAGCCGTAAGGGCAGGATAATATTCATCGTACTTGGAATTAACCGCCTTGCCAAGATTAATGGGGTTAAATTCCACTTTCTGTTTAATGGCCTCTTTGGCAAATAGTGCATTTCGACTCAGTAGCTTTGCGCTCTCCTCCAAATTGCTTCTTCTCTTATCATATTCGAAATAAGTTTGAATGGTCGCAAATGCTTCCTCATATCTTTCCAAACTCATGTAATACTTTGCCATTTTAAAATAAGCGGTAGGATAGAAATTTGGATCTAAGCGGACGGCAGACTCAAATGCCTGAATACCTGCCTCCAGGTTTCCGCTCACTTCGTGGTAATCGCCTAAAATAAGGTAGGCCTCAATAAACTTTGGGTCCCTATCAATTGCCTCCTTCGCGTACTCTGCACCCTGATCCCAATTCCCACGGTTTATTGCAACAATTGCATCCTGATAAGATTTAATAGCCTTTTTGTCTTTGGAAGTAAATTCCTGAGCAAATAAGACTGACGCTTGAAGAAATAGTAAGATTAACAATACCGTGGCTCTCATTCTATACCTATGTATTTGTGTGTTTGCAGAGACAAGCTCCATTTAGGGTTTTTATAAATGTATTCTAGTATTAACGGAAGCATGGCTTCTTTTCTGCTCCATTCGGGTTGTAGCAATAGTCGTGCCTGAGGATTTACTTTTTTCGCGTGCTCCTCGGCCCAGGCAATATCGGACTTGTGAAACACCACCACTTTTAACTCGTGGCAATTGGCATAGAATTCTGGTAAGGGAGATTTAAATTTCTTGGGGCTAAAAGTTATCCAATCCCAGTTTCCACTAAGTGGGTATGCACCGCTTGTTTCAATGTGGGTTTGTTTTCCTAAAGACTTTAGCGCTTTAGTAAGCGGGTTTAGGTCGTACATGCAAGGTTCTCCACCTGTTACCACCACAATTTCCCCGAGGAAGCCCTTAAGCATATCTTTAATGTCCTTGTAGGACTTCCATTGCGAGTTTTCTACCTGCCAGCTTTCTTTTACATCGCACCATACGCAGCCCACATCGCAGCCTGCCAAGCGTAAAAAGTAGGATACCTTGCCGCTGTGCACACCCTCTCCTTGCAGAGTAAGGAAATGTTCCATAAGGGGAATAGACTCGGAAATTAGATTGGGTGATTTTTGCACGGGACAAAAAAACAAAAAACCCACATAGTAAATTCGATAGGAAACTTGATTCTTTCAGGTTTCTGCCGGTCCCAATTGTTCTGACTTCCTTTGGACTCTTGTCACCTTTCGGTTAAGGCCTGTCATCCGAACCGAGAACCGGGGTTTGTTCTTTAATGATGTTAGTCTCCCGATCTTACTATGTGGGCAGCCTTGCGGCCTACAGGTCACACGCAGTCTTGCTGCTGGCCTGATATCACTAAGATATAAAAAAAATCACATGGTATATATTCCTGGGGCATTGGCAAACCAACGACTGAATTTTTGTCCCAGGATTTGCTCCAATCGCTCAACCTCATCATAAAGCATTTCGGAGACATGGAAAGGAATTTCGGCTTGCTGCAGCCTATCTGACTCATCCAAAACAGGTTTCCCGTTCTTGAACCCATTGGAAATTACATCCTTAAAAAGGAAATTTTTTATTCCGTTAATTAAGGGCATATCCATTAACCCATTTTTTCTAACTGCCAATCCTTCTACATAATTAGGATTTACCCCCAAAAAATTAAACATCCTGGAGATTGTTTCCTCCGAGTTTCTGTCCAAATCAATATCCGTTATAAAAAAGAACTGCTCGTTTGAAAAAGTATCCAACCAGGGCTTTAAGAGACTGTAATACCTGCTACTGCTTAAGTAGAGCCCCAGGCTCATTCCGCGTTTTGTAAACTGTTGGTTTTGTAATAAAATTTTCTCTCGCTCAATGGCATTTTCCAGAGAAAGATCCTCAAGACCATTATCTCTGTTGTTTAAGTAATCGTCAAGTAGCCTTACTACCGGATTCTTTAGGTAAACAACAAAACGCAGATCAGAAATATCACTGCTATATAGGTAGCGCAGGCGCTTAATTACCTTATTAGGGTACAGCAAATAATCGGGAGCTATATCCCCCTTTACAAGGTTCTCAGGGGCATTGGAATAAAGGGAGTAATAATAACCGATGCCTTTTCGGTAAAAGTCATCATTAGAGAAATAATTCAAATTGCCCTGATTGGGTAAAAATATCTCTCCATGCGTATGCAACAGGTGACTAAGCCAAGAAATTCCCCGATGCGGAGGGCCTAATACGAAAAACTTTGGCAGATTAACAATCAAGACTTCTGGTTTTGGGTAGGTAAAAATCAGAAATAGACTTGTTTGTAACCTTAAGCTGACTTTAAGCTATCATAAAAAAAAGCTTCTAAAAGAAGCCACTTTTTTACCTAAACATTAAATTTTCTCTATTCCACAATAAGCTTTTTTGCAGTAGAAACTCCATTGATACGAATAGTGAGGAGATAAAGTCCTGCTTTAAAATTTGTAGGGATTTTCATTTTTTCTTCATCAGAATCCATAATCCATAATACCCTACCAGAGGCATCTGCAATCTGTAGCTCTTTTTTACCTTGAGGCATACCCTCTATAAAAAGATGAGTGCTAACAGGGTTTGGAAAAACCTGCAGATTCCTGAATATATACTCATTTACACTGGTTGGATCGTATAGATACGGCTCGCTTATTTCTGAACTACATCCCGCTAATGAAGTGAATTGAACCGTGTATTCTCCAGCTAAACTGAGAAATAAAGTGTCTTCATTTGAACCTTGTAAAACTTCTTCCCCATCGCGGAACCAGGTGTAAAAACCCTCTTCTGGATTTTCAACAAACAAGAGTTTTAAGCTATCTCTAACAATTACTGGAGCGGATGGAATCAGACTAAATTCAACTTCCAGGGTATCTGAAAAACGCTGGCAGCCAAATTGATTTATTGCCTTTCCAAAAATGGTCTCACTAGACACCACAAGCAGAGAATCACTCGCCTGAATCATATCCAACCAAAATAGGTCCTGATTGGCCACTAGATATAGGGAATCAATTCCTTGGCAAAGCCTTGTGTTGGTATCAAAACTTATTTCAATCTCTTCTGGAAGCGGGCGTTCTATAACTTCTATTGTGTCTCCAAGAAATTCACAATCCTCAAAAACTACGGTAGGATAATAACTGCCGGGAACCGTTACAAAAAGGGAATCATTCTGAGTTGAATTGATATCCGACCAAATTGGATCATTGTAATTAACCGTTAACAGAAGTGTATCCCCAGAACAAAATTCCAGAGAATCCAGATTGTTGTAGCTGGTGGAAATTGGGTTGGGAAGCTCTGAAATTCGAATTGATAGCGTGTCGGAGTTAACGGAACATGAAAACGAGTCCGTATAAGTGTAAAACAACTCTGTTGAAGTAAATACCCATATACTGTCTGTGGCATCGCCAGTATTCCATACCAAATTACTGTCATAATTTAAGGCCTGGAATACCAGTGTATCTCCGATGCAAGCCTTTAATGAACCAGAAATTGTATCTATTAGGCCTTTGTCCAAGGCCACCAGACGTGATTGCAACAAAGTTTGGGATGTGTCCGAACAAAATTCGGAACTGGTTATGGCTCTTATATAAATTGTATCTCCAGCGGGTAGATTCAATGGAAAATTTCCCTGCGCATCCTGTTGTGGAACAAAGTCAACAAATTGCGAATTGTCATTACTCTGCTGAAAAACAGTATTGTTATCCAATTGAGCCTGAATCAAAATGGAATCAGTAAAACACCAGGAGGATTTAAAGGCACTTAATTGCTGTGGAACAGGGGCATCATTCAATTGAATAACAGCCGAATCCTTAGCTCCAATACAACCTCTTGCATCTTCAAGGAAAACGGTCAATTCATAAAAACCAGCACCAGCGGGTATAAAATTTGGATTCGTGGCAGAAGTGTCATCTAAAATCGCTTTGGCTGTTCCGTCCCAGAAATACTTAAAAGGCGCCACTCCTTCACTGGTATCCACTGAGAAACTGAATGCCTCATTATTACACAGCGCAATGGTGTCCTGCGAAAAACTTGCAACTGGATGCGCTTTTCCAGTCGTGAACTCAAGGGTATCGCAATCAATGGACACTCCATTATCATTTAATGCTTGGACCAACCATTGATATGTTGTATTGGCCTGTAAACTTTTAACCGAAAAACTAGTGTCGGTTTGATTTACCTGGGTAACCAAATTCCCATTCGTTTTTTCGAAGAGTTTGTAGGTATAACCTGTTGCTCCCGTTACGGTATTCCAAACAAAATCTATATCCAAGCAAGTATTTGCGCTGTCTGGTTTGGGAAAAATTGTATTTGGGCAAGTTGGTAATGGGTTAGCGGGATCCAATACCAATAAAGTGTAATCCTCCACTTCTCCATCAGCAGAAACCCCACAAGCCCCAATAGTTCCAAGCTCAACCAACACATCGTAAGTCCTAACTCGTAATCGAGTGTAGCCCTGCGTGTATTCTTGCGGAGGTACTATGGTGGTGAAAAACTCCAAAGTGGCTGGCCCAGTAGAAACGGTAGGGTAAGATTCCGAAGCATCCTCAAAATCTCCGTCCTGGTTCCAATCAATGTAAATGGTTGTAACCTCTGTACCAATAGCACCGCTATACAATCCGAAGATGGTAACCAATTCACCCACCTCGTAATCGATGATTAGATCGGTAAAATCAGAGTAATTACTCCCATTATTATTGGGATCATCACAAGTACCCGACTGGTTGGTGAAATTATTGAAGGTAAAGGAAGAAATATGGTATAGTTCTTCGCCACAAAAGGGTCCCGATGCTTCGCAATAGCTTGTATTGCTTGGTGGTAAATCACCTGTAGACCAAAACATCTTGAAACCAGGGAAATTTGTGGCTCCATCACTTACCAATTGGATGGTTACTGCTCCTCCGCTTGAAGTAAATGAGGGCGGAGCAGAATTTCCACAATAGCGTTCCAAATTAAAGGCTGTGGTATCCGGTCCATCATGAATTAAAAGGTAATCGTAGATACAGAGGTTGGATAAGCCTAACTCATTGGTCTCCAAAACAAAACTCTCAAACCGAATATTTACGGGTTTACCATTACTGGGTTGAATTTTAAAAATATGGTTTACTCCATCCGAGTAATTCCCAAATTCTCCTCCATCATCAAAAAGGATTCCAGCGGTATCTGTAACTGTGGTAGATGAAATATTGTATTGAGGTAAGCCCTGTGCAAGGATGTTATACAATGCACATAAGGCCAATAGGCAAGTGGTAAAGGTTTTTTTCATGATTGTAGGTAAGGACCCGAAAAATAAGGCAAAAAAAAACCCGATTCCAAGTGAACCGGGTTTTTATTCCATTTATCTGGGTTATCTGCTAATTATCTGGACTGTTGAAATTAAATCTCCTCTTTTTAGTTTTAAAATATAACACCCGGGATCAACTAAGCTAATTTGATTCATACCAGGCTGAATTGCTTTTAATTCAATTAAGCGTCCATCCAATAAATACATTTCCATGCTTATGTCAGAAGTTCCGTTGTTCTCAAGTCTCAACAACCCATCAGTAACAGGGTTTGGATAAATCTTAACCTGCATTTCTGCTAGCAATTCCTCTAAACCTACATTGGAAACCTGAACTGGATCTGAAAACTCCGATTCACACCCCGAAGCATTAAATACTCTAAGGGTATAGGTTCCGTTTGCACTAATGGTAATGGTGCGCTGGTTCTTGTTTAATGGAATTCCATCCAACAACCATTCATAAACGGAAGCATTTGCATCTGCGGTTAGCGTATTCCCATTTCTTATTATGCTTGGTTTAGGCGGGAATTGGGCAAAAAACAGATTCAGTGTATCGCTAAAAACATCACAGCCATTATTATCAGTGCTTTGTAGGCTGTAATTACCACTTTGCGCAACTTGAATGCTGGTACTGGTTTCCCCTGTACTCCACAAATTTCCGTTTTGGAAAGGAGACTCTAGGGTTACAACATCCCCAATGCAATATGGAGCCTTTGGATTAACCGTGATTTTTACTTTTTCAGCAATTGGGAAGAAACTCACCTCAATCTCATCATCAGATTGAGTAGCGCAGCCTTTGTCTGTTATAGAGGTGTAGAAAAAGGAACCCGCTTCGCTTACAAAGAGAGTATCGCTAGTTTCACCTGTATTCCATTGTCCAGCAACATTGTAATTGGCAACTAATCTAACCTCAGAGCCAGCACATGCAGGGTTCTCATCTATTGCTGCTATAGTTGGTTTTGGCGGTTTAGAAAAGAAGGTAACAATTTCAGAATTGCTTCCTTCACATCCATTGGCATCTGTTACCGTTACGGTGTAGGTGCCATCTTGGATTACACGAATTTCTCTTCGGATACTGTCCTGTGTATTGATATCCCACTTGAAAGATGGGAAACCAAAGGCGATGGATAGACGAAGTGTATCTCCAAAACAAGCGGCTGAATCGCTTCTAAAAATTTCTGGATTGGGAGTTGGGTTTACCACAGCAATTAAGGTATCAGATAAAGAGCTACATCCATTTTGTGTGTTGGTAGCAAAAAACTGTCCAGAACCGTTGGTGCTAAGCGTAGGAGTTGCGCTATTCTGTGTATCGCTCCAAAACATTCCGGCCTCAAAATTGGTGATTTCCATGTCGATGGTTTCTCCCTGGCAAACGATACCATTACTTCCAACGAATTGAACCTCTGGCTTCAAGGGCAGAGACTGAATATCAATGCGAATAGTGTCTCTTAACACATCGCAATCACCCAATCTTACCTCTAATTTTATAAAATGAGCTCCCTCAGATAATTCTGGGAGTAGGTAGGTGGAATCTGTTAATTGCGTTCCTGAGAATTCCAAAAAAGCGTTTCCATCCGTACTATCTAGGAATACAACCTCTCCAATTGCGCCTTTTACTGATGCAATTACAGAATCTCCAAAACAGTATGATGTCTCCGGAAAGCTGTAAGCGCTTAATCTTGCTCCATCCAGCGTAATTATTTCGGCCGAATCTATACCTCCGCAATTAAAATCGTTCTCGGCTTCGTAATAGATGATTAGGGTGTCCTCATTCGGGTTGTTATACTCCGGATTCTCAATGTTTGTAGCGGACAAAAAAGTTGCAGCAGGGCCCGACCATAAATGGGTGATATTATCTGGGTAATTTAAAACTCCATTGAGTTGGAGATTGCTTCCCTGGCAACTAAAAATTGGGCTTCCTGTTGGTTTAATATCAACAACGGGATCGGCAACTGGGGCAGTAGAAAAGCTTGAGGTATCGCAAGCTGAGGATTGCTGCTCTCCAGTATATGCGTCTATGATCCAATCAAAATTGGTGTTAGCTGGAAGTAGATTGGCTGGATTAAAAAAGGTATCCGTTGTAAACTCATCAATTAGTGAATTCCCACCAGCGAAAACTTGAATTCTAAAAGAATCTGCAGCAACGTTTGCCGGCTGATTCCAATTAAAAAAGATATCGTTTTGGCAGAGGTTGTTGGCTCCATCCGCTGGATTAGCGGTTATTGGGCAATTGGGGGTTGGATTGGCCGGGTCGATCACTAAAATGGTATAATCTTCCACTTCATTTCCACAGGTTTGACCACAAGGCTCTGGAATCTCATTGCAGTTTACTGTATTGTAGGTTCTTACACGCAACCTTGTTAATCCTGGTACTGCTCCTACTGGAGGTTCTACAACGTTTCCAGTAAAATCTCCCATTGCATTAACTCCTACTGACAGCTCATCTTCCGAGAAAGTACTGTCTCTATTCCAATCTATCCATAGCGCCACTGAACTTGGAATGGGTGCAACTATCTCTAAATCGTTATTTATCGTTCCAGAAAAAGTAGAAGGTGTACCTAATACGTGTTCTAATACAACGTCAGTATTATCGGCATAAGCTCTATCCTCGGCTCCTAAACCACCCTCACAACCGCGGTTTGCTGTAGTAATATCGTTGAAGGTAAATTCACCTATTGTACCATAATCTCCGCAGGATTCACCATTAGCAGCGCAATAAATATCTGGATTAGTATCCCCTGGATCAGCAACAGTGCTTGGAGTAAATCTCCACGCTTCGTTTTCAAATGCCATTTGGTTTCTTCCACAACGAACATACTTGGCATAGGTACCATCTAGGTTTTCTACCCCAATACTAGGACCAGAAAAGGAACCATCCAAGCTGCTTATCATCCTGTTATATGGAATGT
>JBMYJC010000012.1:0-15167 GCA_049594055.1 Luteibaculum sp.
TGATAGGGGCATCCAAACATCGTTGGGCAGGATTTGGTAGGATTGCTTATAGGTTACGCTATCCAAGAGACCGTTGTCTATTGCATCATCATTTACACTCAAATTAAGGGAGTGGATGTTCCAGCGGTCGTGAACAATAAATATTTCTCCTTCAAATACGGGATCTACCTTTCTTTTAGGCTTTACCTGGATGCGGTTAATGGTGAAACCATTTTCTTCAAACTTTCCCAGGAGTTTAAAATCGTAATACAGCGTTGCATTTGGCGAAAGCGGGGAAATGAGTCCGCGTTCGTTCACTTGATTGATGAGGCTTTGGTAGAAATTGTTTTCCAGGAATATAGAGCGGTTAGGACTAAAACCCGGTGAGGTGCCCGACTGTCTTGAAGCAAGGAGTTCCTCCTTGATTTTATTGGGTGCCTGGTAGGATATTTTAGAATAGGATTCAGTTAAGTAAACTACTTTTCCAACCTGCTCATCAACCTCAGCTTTTTCCTCTTCACCCATACTTAGTTTGATTAGGAAATTCAGGGAATCCGGTGCTTCCATAAAAAAAGCTCTTCCTTTCATGTAGAGCTTTGCTTGGTAAGTATCCAGTGGTTGTTCGTGTTTCTTGCGGTTTTCGCTGGCCTTTTTCATGATGTAATAGGCGGGGTCCTTTCCCTTGGCCGAGATAACTACTTCGCTAAGGCTAACTTCTTGTGGTTTTAACTCAATGGTTTTGGGCCCGGATGCAAATTCGGAGATCGCAACACTCTTTTCGCGATAGCCAACAAACTTGAATACCACTAATTGGCTCGGTGAAAAGCCCTGTGTTTCCAGACTAAAATCTCCTTCAAAATTACTGGTTGTACCCTGGGTGCTGCCTTTTATGTACACGTTCACATAGGGCATAGGCAGGCCTTTCTCATCCACTACTTTACCTAAGATTTTAGTGGTTTGGGCAAAAATTAGAAAAGGTAGGAGGGAAAAACTAAGCAATAAAATAGCTCTTTGCATGGGTGTTAATTTGGGTTGATGCCAACAAGAGTCAATAATTATGCCAAATAGAGGAAAAAAATGGAAGAAGAAGGGAATAGCAAATAAAAAACCCCGATGCTCGCACCGGGGTTTGAGGTGATACTATACTAGAATTTGTTAGTAGCAGTACGCATTGGCTTCAATCATGGCAGCCGCAATTTTCCTGCGGGTTTCCTTCACATTTAAAGGCTGTACTTTGGTAAAGCGCTTTAACCCCATCAGCATCATGCGATGTTCATCTCCTTCTGCAAAGGAGTTTAGCGCGTCTTTTCCGGCCTTATGGATATAATCGGCAACATCATAAGTGTAGGTTTGCGCCATAGCAATTTGCTCTGCAACTTCACCTTCGCCTTTCAATTTGGCCAGCTTCTGAGTTCTAAGGATAGTAGATTCTGCCAAGTAGGTCCAAATAGCAATATCAGCTATTGCCATTAGCACCTCTTGCTCTTTAGCCAATTCGGTTTGTAGTTTTTGTGCAGCAGCACCAGCCACTAATAAAAGGGCTTTTTTGTAGTTGCGTACATACCCCATTTCCTTGGCTAACAAGCCTTCCTCAGCATCACCAAAGTCTGGAATTTCCATCAACTCATTAGCTACCTTCATCGCGGGGCCCATGAGATCTAAATCGCCACGTAATGCTTTTTTGAGGATCATATCAACGGTAAGCATACGGTTGATTTCATTAGTACCCTCAAAAATGCGGTTGATGCGCGCATCACGGTAGGCTCGTTCCACTGGTGATTCGGCAGAGTAGCCCATACCACCGTAAATTTGAACGGCTTCGTCCACAACATAATCCAGGGCCTCAGATCCAGCAACTTTCATAATTGCAGCTTCTGCAGCAAATTGCTCGTTTCCTTTTAATAATGCCTGGCTGTAATCCATCCCTTCAGAAACTAAATCCTGAATAGCATCCTCGATACTTTTTGCACAGCGATAAGCAGCAGATTCTACGGCATAAGATCGAATAGCTTGCTCGGCTAATTTGTATCGAATGGCTCCGTATTTTGAAATAGGGCGACCAAACTGCTCGCGCTCGTTGGCATATTTAATGGATTCGTTGATGGCTTTTTTAGATCCACCCAGTGCCGCTCCAGCAAGTTTAATCCTACCAATGTTTAGGATGTTTAGCGCGATCTTAAATCCATTTTCCCGCTCCGAAAGCATGTTCTCTACTGGGACTTTTACGTTGTTAAAGAACACCTGAACGGTAGAAGACCCTTTAATCCCCATTTTCTTTTCCTCGGGGTTGGTAGAAATACCATCCCAAGATCGTTCAACGATAAAAGCACTCAGGTTTTTGTCATCATCAATTTTGGCAAAAACGATGTAAACATCAGCAAAACCACCATTGGTGATCCACATTTTTTGTCCATTCAGGATGTAATGCTTTTTGTCATCGCTTAAAACTGCTTTCGATTTTCCGGAATTGGCATCGGAACCACTGCCTGGCTCGGTTAAACAATAAGATGCCTTCCATTCACCGGTAGCCAGTTTTGGAATGTATTTCTCCTTTTGCGCATCATTTCCGTAATAGAGTATGGGAAGCGTTCCAATTCCCGTATGAGCAGAGAGTGCTACAGCAAAAGAGTGTCCAGCACCTGTTACCTCGGTGGTTAGCATGCTGGTAACAAAGTCCTTTCCAAAACCTCCATATTGTTCTGGGATAGACTCCTAGGATACCCAATTCACCTGCTTTCTCAAGAAGTGTTGGCATGAGCTTTGGATCCTTCATACTGTCAATTTCATCCAGACGAGGAAAAACCTCTGATTCTAAAAAGTCCTGACAGGTCTGAGCAATCATTCTTTGCTCTTCGTCAAACTCTTCTGGAATAAAGATGTCTTCTGCCTTGCTTTCTTTAATAATAAACTCTCCGCCTTTTAAGGCTTTTTCTTTTTCTAGCGTGTCCATAGGTCGTATTAGTTTAGGTATTCAAATATTCCGGCGGCACCTTGCCCGGTTCCCACACACATGGTAACCATACCGTACTTCTTTTCTCTTCTTTTTAATTCGTTAAATATTTGAACCGAGAGTTTAGCTCCGGTGCAACCCAGTGGGTGTCCAATGGCAATGGCCCCTCCGTTCACGTTAACAATGTCCTGGTTGAGGTCTAGTTCCCGACAAACGGCCAAAGATTGCGAAGCAAAAGCTTCATTTAATTCAATCAGATCAATATCAGATTGTTTCATGCCCGCAATCTTTAATGCACGAGGAATAGCTGCTACCGGACCAATTCCCATGATGCGAGGTTCTACCCCACATACTGCATAACTCACTAATCGTGCAATTGGTTTTAGGTTATGCTCTTTCATGAATTTCTCTGAAACTACCATCACGAAAGCTGCCCCATCACTCGTTTGGCTAGCGTTACCTGCAGTTACGCATCCTCCCTGAGCAAAAACTGGCTTTAATTTGGACAGGGCGTCTACGTTGCTGTCGGGTCTAACCCCTTCATCGGTATCCACCATGTATTTTTTAGTCTGTTGCTTGCCATCTTTTACAAAGGTGTGTTCCACTTCTATGGGAACAATCTCTTCCTTAAATTTTCCATCAGCAATTGCCTTGGCTGCCTTTTGGTGGGATTGCACGGCAAACAAATCCTGATCTTCTCTGGAAACTTTATAGTCTTTTGCTACCGCTTCGGCAGTTAAGCCCATTCCCCAATACCAGGTTGGGTTTTCTTTGGAAACATCTGCATTAGGGACTATTCGCCATCCTCCAAAAGGAATTGGAGACATGGTTTCTACCCCACCGGCTATGATGCAATCGGCAATGCCTGCACTAATTTTAGATCCAGCAATGGCAATTGTTTCAAGGCCTGAGGAACAGTATCGGTTTACGGTCATTCCAGGGACCTTTTCGTTGTTCAGGCCCATTAGGGAAATCATCCTACCAATATTCAGCCCTTGTTCTGCCTCGGGAGTAGCATTTCCAACAATTACGTCTTCAATATGACCAGTTTCTAATCCTGGCACATCTTTCATTAGGGCCTGAATAACTTGAGCTCCTAAATCATCGGCTCGGGTGAAACGGAATCCGCCTCTAGGTGCTTTTCCAACTGCGCTGCGTTTTGCAGCTACGATATATGCGTCCATATTTTAAAGTTTATTGCGATTCTTATTCGTTGAATTAATTGCGTAAGATTTTACCCGTTTTTACTAGGCTTTGCATGCGTTCCAGGGTTTTTCGTGTGGAACACAGTTCTAGAAAAGCCTTGCGCTCCAAGTCTAACAGGTAATCTTCGCTTACTTCCTGGGGCTCAGATAGGGCTCCACCGCACATTACATATCCTAGCTTTTCGGATATCAACTGATCGTGCTCTGAGATGTAGTTTCCACTTTTCATAGAGTGCGCACCAACATGAACAATTCCTAAACCTTCTTTACCAAGAACATGGATGTTTTTGGGCTTAATGGGTTGTGTGTAACCAGCATTGTAGAGAGCTAATGCTGCATCTTTTGCTCTTCCCAGTTGATGGGCGCGACTCACTTCAACCTCGTCAATGCCTCTTCTTAAGTAACCAAGCTCAAAAGCTTCTTCGGCTGAGGTAGAAACCTTTGCCTGCCCAATGGTGAGGAAGCGGTTCCTCAAGGTGTTTATGCGGATATCCCCCTCTTTAAACTCATTGGCTGTTCGCAGCGCAAATTCTTTGGTTCCTCCACCACCTGGGATAACACCAACGCCAAACTCTACCAGTCCGATGTATGATTCTGCATGCGCCACAACTTTGTCAACGTGCAAGCAAAGCTCGCAGCCTCCACCTAAGGTTAGCTGGTGAGGAGCAGCTACCACCGGAATGGAGGAGTAGCGCAGTCGAGTCATTGTTTTTTGGAAACTGCGTATGGCAAAATCCAATTCATCATATTCCTGCTCCGCGGCCATCATAAAAATCATTCCCACATTGGCACCAGCAGAAAAGTTTTGACCTTCATTGGATATTACTACTCCTTTGTAGGACTCTTCAGCCAGGTCGATAGCCTTATTTAGACCAGCTATCACCTCACCTCCAATGGTGTTCATTTTTGTGTGGAAGGCTACGTTAATTATACCATCACCTAAATCGCTGATGGTTGTTCCACTGTTTTTCCAAATAATTTTATCCTCGGGCAGGGTACTTAAAGAAAGCAGATCGGCACTGCCTGGTACTTCTTTGTACGATTTGGAGTTGATGTCGTAAAACTTTTTTAGCCCCTTTTCAATTTTGTAAAAAGAGGTAATTCCAGCTTGATGCATTTCGTCAATCCAAGCCGCAAACTTTACTCCAGCTTCTTTGGCGTATTCTTTTACTACATCGTGGCCAATTGCATCCCAGGATTCAAATGGCCCTAACTGCCATCCGAAGCCAGCTTTAAGGGCATCATCAATTTTGTATAGCTCGTCTGCAATTTCCGGGATGCGGTTACTCACATAACTAAATAGCCCTAAGAAAGATTTCTGGTAGAATTTTCCAGCAGCATCTTTTCCTTTAAAAAGGTGCTTAGTTCTTTTTGCAAGATCGTCTATTGGCTTAGCCGATTCTAAAGTGGCGAACTTTGATTTTTCTTGCTCCTCATATTCCAGGCTATCAAGATTAAGTGCTAAAATTTTAGAGCTTCCGTCATCGCCCTTAACCTTTTTGTAAAATCCTTGACCAGATTTAGATCCTAGCCAGTTGTTGTCTAACATCTTGCTGATGAAATCTGGTATTTTAAATAGCTCTTTGGCTTCATCGTTGGGACAATTTTCTCTGAGACCGTTGGCAACATGAATTAAGGTGTCTAATCCAACTACGTCACTGGTTCTAAATGTTGCCGATTTTGGCCTACCTAAAACCGGTCCAGTTAGTTTATCAATATCGGTAACGTTTAGTCCCAGATCTTTTACGCTGTGGAAAAGGGCCATCATGGAGTAAACACCTACCCGGTTTGCAATAAAGGCAGGGGTGTCTTTACAGAGTACGGTGGTTTTACCCAAGAAGCGAGATCCATAATGCATATGGAAATCAATAATTTCCTTGGCTGTGCTTGGACTGGGTATTATTTCTAAAAGTTGTAGATATCGAGGTGGGTTAAAAAAGTGTGTGCCACAAAAATGATTTTTAAAGTCGTCACTTCTTCCATCCAACATGGCCTTAATTGGGATGCCAGAGGTGTTAGAACTAATTAGAGTGCCGGGCTTGCGGTGTTTTTCCACTTTGTCAAAAACCTGTTTTTTTATATCCAAGCGCTCAACAACTGCTTCTAAGATCCAATCGCAATCGGCAATTTTGTGCAGGTCGTCATCAAAATTTCCCAACTCAACCCGATCAACAAAAGACTTGCTGTAAATAGGTGAGGGGTTGGATTTAATGGTGCTTTGGAATGCCTCATTAACAATGCGGTTTTTTACGCTGGGATTTTCAAGACTAAGGCCTGTTTTTTTTTCCTTTTCATTGAGTTCTCTGGGAACGATGTCTAGTAGTAGGGCTTCCACTCCAATATTGGCAAAATGGCACGCTATACGTGAGCCCATTACTCCGGACCCCAGGATGGCTACCTTTTTAATGCTTCTTTTCATGATTTAGGTTTATTGTTTTGTAGGAATTATCGTCTTTCAAAATGTCCGTAATTTCCTCCATCACTTCAAAAAAAACCTGGAGTTTTTTGGAGGATATCTGATTCATTAACAATTGATTAAGCCCAATAACACTCTGTTTGGCTAATTGGCGTTTGTCCAATCCATCGGGGGTTAACTTAATAAGGACCACCCGCTTGTCCCGCTTGGATTTTTCGCGGTAGATCAATCCACGCTGTTCCAATAGGTCTAGCGTGCGAACCATGCTACGAGGTTCCATCCCCATAAGGGGGCCAAGCTTGGTGCTGGGGGTTCCCTCGTATTTATCTATGTATAAAAGCACGTAACCCGATGCCATGGTGGCACCGTACTCTGCGGCCTTGGTGTTATAGTGTTTAGCTATGAGGTTCCAGGCGCAGCGGATATGATAGTCTATAGTTTCCTCTGCCTTCACGCTCCCAAATTAGCAAAATAAGTTATGCATGCATAACAAATTAGCTTACTTTTTCACTTTACATAATAAACCACTCAAGGGCGCGCTAAAAAATAGAAGATTGGATATCGGGAGATATATGTCGTTTATCGGGTAAAATGTGTCGATCGTCCATAAGAGTCAGGTTTAGGCTTAGTTGTGGGTTACTTTTAAGGCAGGCAAAAGGTAAATAGGTTATGGTAGGGGAAGATCGGGAAGTTCGAGTAACTTACCGGTCAACAGAGCCGAGGTTTGAGGGAGCCTCGGCTCTTCCATTTTTATATGGAATGTGAATTTTTGACTGTCATTCAGTAAAACCAATGAAAATCATAATCATAAAAATAAGCGCTTGCTTTGTTTTGAAATGTAAACGTTTACTTTTGCACGTGTTAGTATTGTGACGAAAAAACCCAAATCCACAATGAAGAAGTTTTACAAATTATTTTTAGGAACGGCTGTAATGGCGCTGCTTTCGGTGGCTTCATTCGGTCAATGCCCTACCTTCGATATCACCAATGGTGGTTACGAAGTGGGAGGGAATGATTTCGTCTGTGACGGAACCAACGTAACCGTGACTTGGAATGATGTTCCAGGTGCAACAGGTTATAGACTTAGAGTCGGTAACGATGCTGTGTTTAGTAACTTAGATGTAAGTTATGTGGCACCAGGTACTGATCCAGGGCCAACAGAATCGTCAACGTTTGCAGTGCCCGCTGCTACCAATGGAAACTTCTACTCTTATGTGGTGGATTATTCAGTTGATGGTACTTGGACTTTGGGTAATGCACCTTCCAGAACCTATGTAGATTGTGGAGCTAATGTTGAAAGCTTTAAGGTGTCTGTTGATCCAACGGCTCCAACTACTATAACATTGGCTGGTGGAGATAATATTAGTGATGTGTGTTCGGGAATCAACTTCAGCTTAACTGCTTCTGGTGGTGTAGCGGGAGATATCGCAACATTCGAGTGGGATGATGATATGGCATTTGGTTCTCCCTTTGCTGAAACATCTGCTACCTTAACTACTAACATCACAACAGGTACTACCTTTTATGTGAGAAGAATTGATGATTGTGGTGTAGTAACTGGTTCTACCTCTTTAGCCCTAACTGTTTCTGGAGGTCCTTTAGATCCTATTACTGAATCAGTGCAAACCATTATAAGTGGTGCTACGGTATGTCCAGGTTCTGCAAACCCCGATTTGACATTTAATTCAGCGGGAGATGGTATTGGATCATTCACTGCGGATATCGAGTGGAGATTATATGATGTTACTGGTGCAGAATTTCAAGTTGGACCAACAGTTACCAACTCAACCACCTTTGATGTAGATCTAGATTTGATCAATGACGTGAATAAGGATTTTGAAGTACGTCTGTACAATAATTCATGTCCTTATAGTGCTTCTGTTTTGGAAGAGACTTTCTCTTTTTCAACTATTGATGCACCTACTTATGCCGCAACTTTTGACGGTTTTACGGTAAACGAATTTGACGGTGCGCAGACAATAAACGCTGGTAATACTACAGTTACTATTTGTGATGGTGAAGATTTAATTGTGGATATGAGTGCCATTGTAGCAGGTGCAGGAACAGATGCATCTACAACTTTCGAACTGTACAATACGAATAGTGCTGCTACCATTGATGGTCCAGATAACTATGCTACATGGAATACAAATTCCAACCAACTGATAGTAAACGATGTCTTCAACGGCCCAGCTGCTGACGGACATGTTATTGAAATTAGAGTTGTTCGTTGTGATGGTGCTGGAACCACAACGATTAGTTCTAGACAATTTACATTGGAGCAGTCGCTTGGTGGCGATGCTACTGGTTCAACCACAACGGTACAAGATGAAGGTGCTGTAACTTTAAATGATAACGATGCGGTTTGCCCAGGCGAGCAATTAGATTTTGCTATCACCGGTGCAGCGGCATTAGGAACTAATGGGGTTTACAGATTATATAAAACTACAGACGGGGTTAACTTTACCTTGGTAGATCAGGGTACTGACCCCTTGAATGTGGTAAATCATGATCACGGTTTAGTTTCTGCTACTTACCACACAGTAATATTTAATGATTGCGATTCTATTGCAGTTGAAAACATTACTATCAATGTAACAACAATTAGCTCAGCGCCTACAGCAGTTAATACATCACCAATGGACGCTACTGTATGTCCAGGTACTAATGTAACTTTCACTGCTACTGGAGGAACTAGAAGTGTAGCTGCCAACGGAATTTACCAGTACTCTACTAATGGTGGTGCTGTTTGGAATCCAACTGGAAATGCTGGTACAGATGATTTTATCACTCTTGCTGTAAATACACCTACTACGGTTCTTTTCAGAATTCAAGACGATTGTGGGAACTATCCTGCAGTTGCGCCTTTCCCACAAGCCTCTAAAGCAGTTTATACAATAGCTACAGCTCCAAGTGGTGCAAATGCCGCACCGGCAGGACCTATTTGTTCTGGTACTGATGTTACTTTTACTGCAACTGGTGGTTCTATTGCTGGTGCTAATGCAACTTATGAGTACCGTGTAAATGCAGGAATGTGGACTACAACTGGAAACAGTGGTACCGATGCATTTCACACTATAAATGGTGTAACTGCTAATACTACGGTAGACTTTAGAATTGTTGATGTGTGTGATCCAGCTGTACAAACTACAGAGCAATCGGCATCTGTTACTGTTCTTGGTGCTACAGACACTCCTACATTTGACTCCTACGAAGAGCGCGATGGAGTTAAAGGTGACGCGACAGTTATGTTAAGTACTGCAGTTTGTTCTGGAAATGACTTGGTATTTAACTACACCATGGGTGCCAACGTAACCGTTGATGATAACCCAGTTGTTTACATTAAAGTGGACGGTGTTCCAGGGGCTCCAGTAGCTGTTGATGGTTTTGCACCAAGTTCAGCCCAAGAATTTGTTGCTGCAGGTGTAGCCGATGGTTCTACCTACCAATTATTCTTCGATACAGATTGTATTTCAGAAGTTGCAATCAGTGGTGCTTATGCGGTAACGCATAAAACCAATGCGGCTAACGCAACAGATTTAACTGCTGTGGATGAAACGGCTGCAGTTTTTGCGGATGGAAATTTCCTTTGTGGAGGAAATGGAAAGGTTTTAACCCTTACTAACGGAGGTACATTAGGTGATGCAGATAACTACGGAAACACTCCGGAGTATATATTTGAAGTTGATTTTAATGGTGCAGCGGCTTGGACTCAGGTTCAGAATGGTCCTGCTAGCTTCAACTTAGATATCGATTCACTTATCGCTGCAGAGTCTCCTACGGTAATTACTGAGATTGATGTTAGATCTTACATCGCTGGAGGTTGTGCTACTACCGGTAATACCAATGTATTTGACATCAATTTATTTGGTGGTCAAACAAATTTTGCAACGATCTCTGCAACTCATGACAATTATTGTGCTGACCTTTCAGCAACTCTACCATTAACATTGACTGCTTCTGGTGCAACATTAACTCCAGACGGATTCTCAAGAATTGTATGGTATAGCATAGATGACCTAGGTAACCCAGTTACTAAAATCAAGTCTGAGCTAATTGGAACTGCAAATGCAGAGAAAGTTAGATTTAACCAGGAGGTATTGTTAATTGCAAACGATGCACCAGATACAACTACAACAATTGGTGTTCGTATTGAGAGCTGCGATACTTCAGCTTTTGAGGTACGTACAATTACAGTAAAAGATCTTCCTGTAATTACGTCAGCAATCGCTTCGGCCTCTCCAAACTTGGTTTGTGCTGGTGCTACGTCTACGCTTACGTTGATTAACTATACTATTGGTACAGGTGGGCAGGTTGTTTGGTATGCTGACGATGAGGTTACCGTTCTTGGAGCTGGTCCATCTTACACCACTATGCCTATTAATACAGCTACCACCTTTAAGGTTAGAATTGAGGCAGATTGTGGAAACACAACATTCAAATCTGTTTCAGTTGGTATTTCTACAGTTGATCCAACCAATATCACAGCTTTCAATGGGGAAGCATCTACACCTGGTGATATCAACAATTTGGCTGATTTAGGTACTTACTGCGAGTCTGACGGAGGACTGATTGTAACAGCGGAAAACTCAACAGGACAAGGTTCTTACGAGTGGGAAGTTTCTTACAACGGAGGAATTACTTTCAGCGGAATCAGTGACTTGAATCCAGGTGATGAGGATCTATTTTTTGGGTTCGATAACCTTCCATATGACAACAATGGCGAAGTTGTAGTGGTATTAGCCACTAGGAGATCAAATGGTTGTTTCACAACAGATTGGAGTTATGCTGGTTTCTTCGTATTGGAGGCTCCAGAGGATATCACCAGCATTACAGCATCCGCTACTCAGGTTTGTGATACCGAAACATCAGTAACCCTTACTGCCAATGGCGGTGATGCGGGATTTGACGGTGAATATCGTTGGACTGAAAATGGTAACCCGGTACCAGCTTGGGATGGAATGCAAATGGTAAGCATTAACCCTTCTACCTTAGGGGCAGGAGTTTACAACTATGCCGTTGTTTTCGAAAGTGCTGCTTGTAGCTTTAGTACAGTAGCTGCAACAAGAACGGTAACTGTAGTTGGTACTCCAGCGAATGATTTAGGGGCTACTACATTAGAAGTATGTTCAAACGGTAGTTTGGATTTAGCTTCTCTTTCTAGCTATACTGGTATGAATCAAAGCTTCTCTTTTACGGGAGCTGGAATAGCTGGTGGAGTTTATACTGCAACAAATGGTAGTTACCCGAATGCTACTGCTGATAACGTTGAAACCATTTCTTATATGGTAACAGACAACGGTTGTTCTGCAACCTACTCTTTGAATATCAATGTGTATGGAATTCCACAGATTACAAACGCGGTTACTACAATCGCTTCTTGTAGCACACCTGATGGTTCTATTAAGTTAACTACAGTAGGAGGAACATCTCCCTACCAGTTCTCTTTGAACAATCCTGCAGGGCCATACGCATCTTACCCAGCTGATTCAATTACTGGAGTTGCTGGAGGTCAATACGATGTTTATGCTATGGGTAACGATCCAGTTGGATGTATTTCAGCTGCGTTTTCTGCCACTGTAGCTTCTGCTTCTAGCATATCCGCTACTAGTACCATTGACAAGCCAGTATCTTGTAATGGTGGCATGGATGGTGAGATTACTGTAGACATTACAGATGGACTTGCCCCATACGACATCATCGTTAAACTTAATGGTGTTGTTCAACCTTCAAGAACCATAACAGGAACCAATAATCTATCCGAAACCTTTACGGGCTTAGGTGCAGGAACTTGGACCTTTGAAGTAACGGGTTCAGCGGGATGTACTATCTCAACTACCAAAACTTTGGCTAGCCCAGGTCAAATTGGTCTAACTGTATCTAACTTCGAGGAAGTAGATTGTTTTGGTGAAGAAACGGGTGTTATTGGTAACCTTAGCGCTACAAGTTCTAATGGTGGCCCATTTACATTTAGCTTAAACAACGGACCATTTACAGCTGCTACTTCTTACACTGATTTAGCTGCAGGACAATACACCATTACTGTTAAAGATGGAAACGGTTGTACTGCTGACTTCTTGTTTACACTTGATCAACCGGATGAAATCATGTTGGATACTAACGTGGTAGCTTTAGATCAAGATGGATTTGATGTACAAGTTGTGGTTAATTCAGGTGGGGTTGCTCCTTTTGAATACAGATTAAATTCTGGTAACTATCAAACTTCTAACCTTTTCGAAGATCTTCCAACTGGTACTTATGACTTTACAGTTAGAGACAACAACGGATGTGAGAAAACGATGAGAGTTGAGTTGAGACAGCCAAACTCTGTATCAGAAGTGGAAGCGGTATTTGCAAATGTGTCTGCTTTCCCTAACCCATTCTCTAGTGAGATTACTGTAACTGGTATTGTTCAGGGTGTTGAAATTACCCTAACGGATATGTACGGTAAGCAAGTAGATATGAGTGCAGTGATTAAAGATGATAAAGCCACCATCTCTACAGGAAATATTGCTAGCGGAGTGTACTTCGTAAACTTCCGTGTGGAAGGTGCAAACAAAACAATCCGTGTGATTAAGAACTAATCACCCTAGAGTGTAAATTACAAACCCCGTCTTGGATTAGCCGAGACGGGGTTTTTTTTATGCTCTTTTAATTCATTTTATAAGTATAGGTATAGATCTAATTGGAAAGCAGATAGGCCCTTACAGGTATTTCAGTAGCCTTGAGTGTTGGTTTGAGCTATCTATTCTGACCTATAGAATTGATCTAAGCCGTACTAAATCCGCATGCAGTAATCTGGGCTCATTAAAGCTAAATCCGCTTAAAACGAACCAAAACAAGTTTCTGTTCAAGGAGAATGGGATGCCACTTAGAAATGCCGAAAAGAAGCCTTTAATCCCTTTTAATGATATTCATGTAAGGAAAGGGTATTTCTATGCCATTTTGATCAAAGCGCTCTTTAATCGTCTTAAAAACATCAGTTTTTAAAACAAAACCATCGGGTGGGTTTAATGCCCAGGCGTAGGCTCTTAAGTTAACGCTGTATTCTCCTAAAGATATTACCCGCACCACCACTTCGGGCTCACCCTTTTCGATTTCTTCCGCGGTTCTATTATCAGAAAAAAGCGGGTGGGAGGAGATGGTTTCCGCAAAGATTTCCATAGCCTTTGAAATATCACTTCCATAAGAAATTCCTACCTCGATATGCATACAGGTTTTTTCGTCAACAATGGAAGAATTTAAAATCGTGTCTGCAGAGATAATGGAGTTTGGAATTATGATTCTACGGTTTTCGTAGTTCCTAATGACAGAATGTCTGAGGGTTATATCCTCAACAATACCCTGGTGACGATCACCAACCTGGATGATATCTCCAACTCGAAAGGGTTTAAAAATGACAATAAAAAAGCCGGAAATTATATTAGTGAAAGCCTGCTGAGAGGCAAAACCAATAATGGCCGCAATAATACCAGCTCCAGCAAATAGAGTGAGTCCTAAATTTTTAAGGGCAGGAATACTGATAAATAGGATGATACTTGCGGCAATGAAAATGATGAAGGATATGGCGTTGTGGAGGAATTTTACAGAGGTCTGGTCAATTTTTCCTTTCTCTGCCCATTTTACAAGAGCCCGTCCATAGATAAATCTAGAAGCTTTTGAAACCAAAAAAGCGCTTATTATCACTAGGAAAACTATGAGTGTATATTTGAGGCTTGGGGTATTGTCCAGATCAATTTTCATGGGGCAAATATCCACACAAATTGTATGAAAAACACAGTTTTACTCCCCTTTCAAAAACAAGCTATCCAGGATTTAATTTCACAATATCCTTCACAGCCTAAAATAGCCGAAAGATTTTTAGCTGCATTTTTTAAAGCGCACAAAAAGCTTGGTGGCAGAGACCGAAAACTAATCGCCAGTCTTTTCTACACATGGATAAAGAACATGTTGTTTATTGATGCTTTGGAGCTAAATGATTCCGAGTCGCTATTATCATTACTCGGTCAGCTGGCCAGGAAGCAATCGGAAGAAAAAAAGGCCTTTTTAGAAGAAATAGCTAATCAGCACGGTATACAGGATTGGGCAATTTGGTATTCAATGCCCACATGGATAGCGCACAAACTTGAGGATTACTATCCAGAGGTATTCCAGGAAATAAGCTTTTCCTTTTTGGAGGAGGGCAATACATTTTTGAGGTTCAATGAATCTAAATTGGATGGAAAGCAAAAGGAGCAAATTATCTCCAACGAGGAATTACAAATTAACAAGCACCCGAATGGAATTGGCTTTATTTCCTCTGCCCGGAATTTAGTTCGTAGCGAAGCCTTCCAACAAGGTCTATTTGAAATACAGGATTACGGTTCCCAACAAATAGGATTATTTACGAAGGTCAAAGCAGGTGAACAGGTTATTGATGCATGCTGTGGGGCAGGAGGCAAAGCTTTGCAAATGGCTGATATGATGCAGGATACCGGCAAAATATGGTGTTTGGATATTCGCATGAAGGCGCTTGAAGAAGCTAGTAATCGGGCCGATCGGGCGGGCTTTGAATGCCTTGAATTCTATGAAATTCCAAAAAATCCGGAGGAAGTAGATTTCCCGTTTATCGCGGACT
>JBMYJC010000013.1:0-225 GCA_049594055.1 Luteibaculum sp.
AAGACCTATCATTACATTGTTTTTTGATTCATCAACTTCGTAATATGTCCAATTTTCGTGACTACCAGGTACATAACCATTACCATCCGTTTTTGCACCGCGGCCCATCGCTTGCCACTCGGTCCAATTGCTTTTAGCTCTGAAATACACGGTCATATCAAAACGGTTTCCAGGGTAATTTGGACTGTAAATCTCGCCGTTTAATACCGCTCTTCCATCTGGCAA
>JBMYJC010000013.1:235-4760 GCA_049594055.1 Luteibaculum sp.
AAAGCAGAAAAGAACACTACCCACGAGAAAATGAAATGCCTGTACTCCGGAAAAACATAGAAGACACACCAACAACACCGTAATGGTTATTTGGTAAACCCATGATCTGGCAATTCTTTAAATGTTCCAGAACCACCCTCAAAGCGATATCCTCTATCGTATAGTACACCATCCACAAGCGCAAAATCATCCAACCAAACCGCTTGGTAAAAAGCATAACCTGGATCTGCACCTTTTACAGTACACTCAGTAAAGGTCTGCGAACCTACCCCTCCTCCATTATCTGGATTTGGATCTCCACAGGCAAAACCTTCACCATCGGTGTAGGCTATTACCTCGAAAGGCCCGTATACATTGCCTAAAATATCTTCTGAACAGGAAGTGTGAATCTCATATGCCGAACCATTCAATTTAAGGAATGTTTTAGAGTCCATTCTACCGCGATCGTCATAACCATTAACGGTATACACATTTCCATTGCTAGCATTAAAGCTGCTAAAGGCATTTCCTTTTTTATCGGTTACCGATACGCTCGCATTGGGTCCAGTATATAGTACGGTAAAGCTTTGCATTTTACCTTCGCATTGACAGTTTTCGCCATCATTGGAATCTCCGCTACCATTGTCAGAGCTTCCATCGCAATCGCTATCGTTTTCAAAGTACTCCCCACAACCTGGACAATCTCCGCTGTGATTTGCACCTGACTTAACCCAAACTCCAAGAATTTCTTTGTTTTCTTTAAGGGTCTTTTTATGCCCCGATAATCCATCTAACTTCTTGTCCTCAGAACCAAAACCTGCGGGAGCAAAATCAATAACAATGTTGCTAAGGTCTTTTGAAGACTCAAGTTTTACCTCGTAGCAATCTTCGAAGTCAGCCTCAATATCAGCAGAACTTCCATTGCCTTTGTCTTTGTCCTTTCCTTTTCCTTTATCCTTCCCTTTTTTCTTGTTCTTATCTTTTTTATTCTTCTTATCCTTTTTCTTCTTCTTACACTTTGTGTAATCTTCTGAAGAGAATACCTGTAAAAAATCTACGCTTCCATTGGCATTTGCCACTAAGAGATAGTTGGGTTGAGCATTAACTTGTGTGAGGTTGTTACCATAAGATCCCAGAGTGTTTCCTTTGGCGGACTTACTGTAAATGTCCAAACTTTGCTTATCGTTTAGGTGTAGGCTTAAATCCTGGAATTTTAATGCCTTATTTTTCTCCAATTCTGCCTTAGGTGCTTCTGTAGCAGTTAAATCGGATGTTTTAAAGGCAAACATTCCCTCGCTAGAGGCCACCAACAACTTATCTCCGCTAAGACTCAATGCTGAGAAATCTTTTACCTCAACATAATTGCGTACTATTCCATCTAAGTTAATTGTACCCTCTACTAAAGGGATCTTGTGAATTTCGGGCTTGCTGTAAGCTAAACCGGCTACATAAATAAAAGCATCGTCAACCAATACTTTCTCCGCTTTGAACTCCTTAATTATTAAGGAACTTGTTACGCTTGGCAAATCCTCGTCAGCTAGGTTTAAAACGTCTATCTCCGACTTTAAACCGTTTTGAGAAGAGGCGTAAGCAACTACTCCCAAATTACTGGAACTGCTGATGTCGCTTAATTGGAACTTGCCAGCATCTTCACCGGGTAATTCCATCTTGGCAACATGCATCCACTGCAGGGCAGCAGATTCGCTGCTTGGGTTTTCTAATTGAACGTCTACAATTGTTTCCTCTAGACGTTGTTCGAGGTTTTCTGATTCGTTGTTTAGTTGGTAGCGGTTAGAACTGCTAATCGTATCCAGATCTTTTTGACACGAAATAGCCACTAACCCGGCTAGCAACCCATAGGCAAACTTTTTCATGATGTGGGGTTTTTCAAATTTCATACCCCAAACCTAAGCGCCTAACTGCTTGATATTTATATAAATAAGGCATCTCAGCCCACTATATAGTACAAGTCAGAAAAGAGATAAAGCAGGAATGACTCCAATCACTCCCCTAGCTTATCAAGACTAGTTTTTTGCTTTTAACCCTGTTATGAAATTAGCGATGGACTGCCTGCTAACCGATTGATTGTAATTATTATTAAGCATTTGGATAAAGGCCGTTCCCACAATTGCTCCATTAAAATACTTGCCCGCTTCCCGCACATCCTGGGAACTTTTAATACCAAAGCCCAAATATTTGGGAGCAGCACAGTTCCATGCCTTAATTCTATCGTAGTAAGATTCCAGTGAGGAGTCGATGGTTGTATTGCCGCCAGTAGTAGAGTTTGATGACAAAACATAAACAAAGCCCGGATTTAAGGCTGCAATTTCTTCCAGGTGCTCCTCTGTACTTTCTGGAGAAACAAAAAACACGGGTTTAATGCCATATTGTTCAAACAGACCTTGATAATTCCTTTTGTAGTACGAAACAGGAAGGTCTGGAATAATTAATCCGTACACTCCTTTTTCGCGACAGGACTTCAGCAATTTTTCCATTCCAAACTGAAGAAAGGAGTTGTAGTAACCCATTAAATACAATTGAGGAACCTGCTTATGCTTGGAAGTAAAGTCTCCCAGCTCCTTTAGAATGGTGCTTAAGTTGATCCCATTTTCAAGCGCTTTTTTAGAGCTTTCCTGAATTACGGGTCCATCGGCCAAGGGATCTGAGAAGGGAACCCCCACTTCTATAAAATCAACTTCAGATTCACATAGAGCTTCTAATATCTCAGCGGTGGAATCTAATGCAGGAAACCCAGAAGTAAAATAAATACCCAGCTTGCTCATTCTCCTCTTCCTTTTAAAAATTCTTGATAGGTCGCCATATCTTTATCTCCTCTTCCAGATAAACAAATAACAACACGGTCGTTAAAACCAAATTTTAATTTACCCAGCACCGCTAATGCATGTGCAGTTTCAAGTGCGGGTATTATTCCTTCTTGCCTACTGAGTTCCAATGCGGCTTCCAAGGCATCTGTATCGGTGATGGATTCAAACTGCACCCGCTTTGTTTTGTACCAATGCGCATAGGCAGGCCCTATTCCCGGATAATCTAATCCAGCAGAAATACTGTGTGGTTCAACAATTTGCCCGTCTGTGGTTTGCATCAACATGGTTTTAGATCCGTGGATGATTCCCACCGATCCTTTTTTCATAGTAGCGGCTGTTTTACCGCTATCAACGCCTTCCCCGGCGGCTTCAACGGCAATTAGCTGCACCTGTTTATCATTTAGGAAATGGTAAAAAGCCCCGGCAGCATTGCTTCCTCCCCCTACACAGGCTATTACATGGCTTGGAAATTCACTGCCAGTTTCCGAGGCAAGCTGCTGCTTTATTTCGGCAGATATTACGGACTGCAGTTTGGAAACTAAATCGGGATAGGGGTGCGGCCCTACAACCGAGCCAATGATATAATGCGTTTCGTTGGGATGATTGATCCAGTCTCTGATAGCCTCGTTAGTGGCGTCCTTTAAAGTTTTAGATCCACTGGTTGCTGGTCTTACTTCGGCTCCTAGCATTTTCATTCTAGCCACATTGGGCGCCTGACGTTGAATATCCTTCTCCCCCATGTAAACAATACACTGAAGACCACGCAGTGCGCAAACGGTTGCTGTGGCCACCCCGTGCTGACCGGCACCCGTCTCTGCAATAATGCGCTTTTTACCCAGGGATTCAGCAATTAAAATCTGTCCAATGGTATTGTTAATCTTGTGAGCTCCTGTATGGTTTAAATCCTCCCTTTTTAAATAAATCTGAGTTCCGTATTTCTCGCTCAATCTGGAGGCATAAAACAGTGGACTAGGTCTTCCAACAAAATCTTTAAGTAAGGCATTCCACGATTTCTTAAAGTCAGCGGAAGCCATTATTTGCAGGTATCTGGATTGCAATTCACGTACGTTACGCTGCAGCATTTCGGGGATAAAGGCCCCGCCAAATTCACCAAAGAAGCCTTCCTGGTCTGCAAGGAACTCCGAAGTAAAATCCAGATCTAGATCCAAGCTTTGTTTAGTTGTCAACATGAATTTCTCTTAGTTTTTTAAGTACCTGTTTCACTTTAGACAGGTTTTTGATGCCGGGCTTGTCTTCCAGTTTAGAATTAAAATCTAGCATGGCGCAATACTCCTCTGTATTCGCAAAGGCAATGATTTCTTCCACGTTCTCAACACCCAGCCCACCACTCAATATATAAGGCACTTTGAAAGGGTAATCTTTCAAAAGCTCCCAATTAAAAATACTACCGTTTCCCCCAGGTAATTTTCCAGCCGTATCAAAAAGGAAGTAATTCACATAAGGCAAATAGGGCTGGAGTTCATTCCAATCTACCTGATTCCCCATGCGAACCATTTTAATGATTTCAAAACCTTTATCCTTAAACTCCCGGCAGTATTCCGGACTCTCTTTTCCGTGAAACTGCAGGCATTGAATTCCAAAACGATTAGCAGTGGCCAAAACTTGTTCGGGCTTTTCGTCCACAAAAACGGCTACAGGTCTGGCATGATTTAAGGTAATTGAGTCTAACTCGAACTTCCTACGCGAAGGCTTCCAAAAAA
>JBMYJC010000013.1:4770-8366 GCA_049594055.1 Luteibaculum sp.
AGCCCAAATAATCAATCCCCAAGGCATCTAGCTCATTAACATGGGCATTGATTCCACATACCTTTACCAGCAACTTTTTCATGACATTGCCACGGGCATTTTAAACTTTTTGGTCATGAGCGCCTCCCCAATTAAAAAGGCCTGATATCCCAGCTCCATTAGCTCTTCTACCTCGCTGTAATGTTGTATGGAGCTCTCTGCCACTTTTATTGCATCCACCGGCAATTGCGGGAATATTTCCCTGAAAACCTCCTTACCCGTTGCTAAGCTTTTGAGGTTGCGACTGTTTACTCCCACCCATTTAGCAGATTCGGGTAGCTTTTCCAATTCCGATTCTTCATGGATTTCCAATAAAACTTCCAGGTTAAGACTTTGGGCCAGTGCGTATAAGTCCAGAAGTTCATTTTTCTCCAACATTGCGGCAATCAGTAATACCATATTGGCACCAAAAGCCTTGGCTTCGTGTATTTGATATGCATCAACAACAAAGTCTTTTCGCAGGAGTGGCAACTTGGTGTGCTGCCTGGCATCAGACAAATCCTTTAAGGAACCACCAAAGTAAGCTTCATCGGTTAGGACTGAAATAGCGCTGACGCCTAAAGCGTCATAGTGGGCAATTTGCTCACTTATTTTGGCATTTAAAGCAATATCGGGGCGGGAGGGCGACCGCCTTTTGAACTCCGCAATAATAAAAGGCTTTCCTTTAAGCGGCTGAAAGGGTTGTAAGTCGCGTTTGTAGTTTGGTAACTCTTTAAGTAAATCCACACTTACAATGCGCTTTTTCTCAGCTACCCAACGCCTTTTTTCCTCTGCGATTTTCTCTAAAAAACTCATGCATTAATTGTTTTATGCAATTTTTGAAAGCTCCTAAGCGCAGCGCCCGATTCCAGGCTTTCTGTTGCCATAGCATATGCATCCTGCATAGTAAGGCCCTTGTTGAAAAGGTGGATAGCTGCCGCTGCGTTCATACAAACGATTTTTTGCTGGGCTTCGGTCCCCTTATTTTCCAAAACTTCAATAAAAATTCGTGCTGCAGACTCAACCGAATCTCCGGAATGAAGTTCTTCCTCTTTTAATAATCTTCCTAAAAATTCGTCAGGATAGATTGTGCCCTCTCCTGTGTTGCCATAATACTTAACCGGACCAGTCCCCGATATTTCATCGTATCCATCTAGCGCGTGGAGGATTAAATAATCTTTATCACTTTTCTGAAACACATAGTTGTAATTCCTGGCTACTTCCAGATTAAAAACCCCAACTAACTGCTTATTAGGCCTAGCCGGGTTAACCATGGGCCCCAGAATATTAAAGAAGGTTTTTACCCCAAGTTTTTTTCGAATTGGCCCTACATTTTTAAGGGCGGGATGAAAAAGCGGGGCATGTAAAAAACAAATGCCTGCCTCGTTTAACTGGCGCTGTAGTTCGTCTTGTTTATTGGTAAACTGGATGCCCAGATATTCCAGTACGTTGGAGGATCCAGATACGGAGCTAACCCCGTAATTCCCGTGCTTGGCTACTTTTACCCCTGCGCCTGCAGCTACAAAAGATGAGAGCGTTGAAATATTAAAGGTGTTTTTACCATCTCCGCCCGTCCCACATAAATCGATGTACGAATCTTGCTCGAATGAAATGGGTGTACAGAGGTCTAGCAGGGCTTTTCTGAAACCGTTGAGTTCCTCTACCCCCACGGGGCGCATCATCATAGCCGTTATAAACGAGGCTAAAATGGCTTCATCCTGATTTCCACTCCCCATTGCCTGCATAGCGCTGTATGCCTCATGTTCGGTTAAATATTGGTGGGCGAGTACTTTTTCCAGGTAATTCTTCATCTTACTGAATTAAATCTGTTACTTCTTTTCTAGCTGCTTGCAACCAATTTCTTAGCATGAGTTTGCCATTTGGCGTGAGGATAGATTCTGGGTGAAACTGCACTCCCCAAACGGGCAAGCGCCTATGTTTCAAAGCCATTAGCGTATTGTGTTCTTTGTCCCTTGCGGTAGGCTTTAAGTCCTCGGGAAGAGGTTCCAGCACTTCCCAACTATGGTATCTACCCACTAAGTTTTCTGTCTCGAGGCCAAGAAACAATGGATCGTCTAGTTCCATTACACAGGTAGTTGCAATGCCATGATATACTTCCTTCATGTTGTTTAGCTTTCCTCCGTATGATTCGGCAATTGCCTGCATTCCGAGGCAAACCCCCAGCATGGGCTTCTTATCGCGATACTTGAGGATAATTTCCGGCATTAAGCCCGCGTCTTTGGGTACACCTGGGCCTGGAGAAAAAACCACTGCATCATAGGACTCCACATCTTCCAGGCGTAGTTTATCATTTCTTATTACGGTAATATCCTGATGTAATTCAGCCAGATAATGCTCAAGGTTATAGGTAAATGAGTCGTAATTATCCAGAAGCAGAATTCTCATATTCCAAAGTTTTCGTTTGCCCTTTCAATGGCTAGCTCAATAGCACCCAATTTATGCTCCACTTCCTGCAATTCCTTTTCGGGAACCGAAGCATTCACCACACCAGCTCCCGCCCGGTAATGTATCTTCTGCCTGGAACATAAAACCGAACGGATAAAAATGGCCTGATTCATCGAACCATCCAAACCAATAAAGCCAATGCTTCCACCATACATGCCACGGCTAAGACCCTCCAAATCTCTAATTATTTCCATGGCCCTATACTTAGGCGCACCGCTTAATGTTCCGGCCGGAAAGGTTTCTCCTAATACTTTTATGGGGCTAATTCCTTTCTTAATTTTCCCTACTACTTTACTCACCAAATGGATTACATGAGAATAATAATGTAGTTCGCGAAACCGCTCCACCTCAACCTCAGTAGCTACCTTTCCTAAATCATTCCTTGCCAAATCCACTAGCATAACATGCTCCGCAGACTCCTTAGGATCTTCGGTTAACTGTTGTGCTAAAATTCTATCCTCTTCGTCCTGGCCGGTTCTGCGCACGGTACCAGCAATAGGTGAAATAATCACCTTATCGCCCTCTATCTTAACCTGGCTCTCTGGTGAAGATCCCAAGAGCTTAAATTCTGGTAGATCGAAATAAAACATATATGGTGAGGGGTTCACAGATCGTAGGGAACGGTATAAATTGAATTCATCCCCTGAATAGCTTCGGTTGTACTCCCTACTTAAAACCACCTGAAACACATCTCCCTGGTGGCAGTGTTTTTTCCCTGTACCTACATTTTGCAGGTAGTCTTCATCGCTGAGGTTGGATATGCGTTCTGGGTTTATTTTAATTCCGTAGCTAGGAAAAGTTTTTATATCCAGCAACTGCTCTATTTCCTCCAGGTTGCTTTCACCACTTGGCGAAAAACAATACAGCATGGCAGAGTGTGAGAAATGGTCGAACACCAAAACATTCTGAAAAATGGTGTAGTGGATAAAAGGAATTTCACGATGCTCCTGGAATTTTATGTCTTCAAATAAGCTAACCCCCTCAAAGCTTAACATGCCAAAAAAGCCGTTGGAAAAATCTTTGGGGCCCGCTCCATCTACTTGAAAGGAGCTCATAAAATCTTCCACGTAGCCGATCAAAGTCTGGGTGTCTGAAAAAATTTTTCTATCCAC
>JBMYJC010000013.1:8376-14842 GCA_049594055.1 Luteibaculum sp.
TAAATCCGTGTTGGCTTGAATAGATGCCAAAGGGTGAAAACATAGGTAGCTGGTGGCATTTTCATTTCCATGCCGATCCGCACTCTCCAGCAAATAACTGTTGGGGAAAAGATCTCGTAACTTTAAATAGGCACTTACAGGGGTGTAAGTATCTGCCAGAAGTTGCTTTTTAAAAAACGTTAGCTTCATGATGTTGGTATAAAAAAAAAGCGGATTGCTGTTAACAATCCGCTTTAAGGTAAAGTAAGGCACAGCACTGCGTTAGATTCTAACACTTTGCCACCATACTTGTATTACCTTTTTGTAATCCATAATCCCGAGGCAAATATAATTCTTTAATTTACTTTCCAAAACACCTTTGGAGAAATTTTTTTTGGTATTTTCAATAGTTTCCATCAAAATATTTTTCTAGAACATTCCCATCACATAGCATATTTTTGGTCTATGAACAAAAAACTCGGTATACTATTTTGTCTTTCGCTGTTGATACCGACACATATTTTGGCTCAATTACCTCCTCCTGACGCCTTTCTCGAGATTCATGAATTCCCTGCATCCATTCTAACAGAGAATAAAGCACTTTCTGCGCGCACTAGTACGGATGAGGTATACACCCTTATTCCCGGTCCAGATTTAGGAGGATTTTGCACAGAAGCATGGCTTTTCCGTCATAACCATCTGGCTGAATTGCAAGGCGTGCAACAACTTCAATTTCAAGATGCCATCAGCTTTGAACACCTTATAATTAGAGCGGGCACGGCTCTTTTTTTTGGACGATACCGCTATCAAAATAACCTGGGAGACAGCTTAAAGTCCTTGTATGTCTTTGAAGTAGGAAATTCAGGGCAGTTGATTAATTCAAGAGAAATAAGGATGGATGATGCCTCCGTAGAAATCTTGGGTGAGCCTGCCATAGACAATCGAGGCCGGATTTATATACCTAACTCCGCATTTAGAAACGATGGAATCAATCCGCCGGGAACAGCATTTAACATTACCGTTCTAAACGCCAATTTAGATCCAGACACTTCCTTTTTCTTTAATGGAATACCAGCACAGAGTGCAATGACCAGAAAAGGAGATAGCAGTATGGTCTTTTTAAGTACATCCTTAATTCTAAGTTTTGACGACTCACTGAGGATTACGGCTGCAAAATTATGTACAGGAGCAAATTGTCCCGAAGACATACAAGCCGCAACACCTTTCGGAAGAGACAGCCTTATTGTTGGAGGAAATTTAAGCACTGCCCAAAACAGAAGTGCCCTGTTTATAACCGATTCCAGTTTAACCCGATTTACACCATTGGTGGTTGGCGAAGGGCAATTCAACACACTGTTTACAAATGAGGTTGGACAGGCCATACTCAACACGAGCTCTAATGATAATCCCTGTTTTTTTCGCTTAAATGAAAATGATTTAAGCTTAATGGACACCGTAAAAATTGATGCGCTGAATATTGGCTTATCGGGAGTTACAGCCAGCGGATTATGCGGTGCAAAATACCTCTTGGCTGGGGTTGAAACCAATTTGAGACAACCTGTTTTTTCAAAACTGGACTCCTCAATGAGTTCCTATTGTGGCGATTCTACTGCCCTGGTTTTTACCAATCCGGCAGCGGGACTAATTCAAGACATAGGAAGTATTGCTGCTTTTGGGGATACTGCCGTTTCATTTCCGTTTGCAATCAACTTAAGTCCTGCAAGTGCAAACATTATCGAGCAATGTTCCAGCAGAAATTGCAACATGGTAAGCTTACCACCTAATGTTTTGGTTTGCAATGGCGAAGACTACATCATTGCGCCTACCATCAATCGCGATCCTTGTTCTGAGGAACAGCCGGGAGACCGAGTCTATGTTTGGGATTATGAAAACGAAACCGGAGAAACGGTAACGATCAGCGAAAATGGCACCTATACCATTGAGGCAAATGAGAGTGGTTGCCCTCCGGATTTAGCCACAGTAAATGTGCGTTTCGACCGGCAGTTTTTAAATTTTTCTCCTCCCTATCGCATTTGCCCCGAAGAAGGCGATAGCGTGGAAATTACCGGAACAGGATTTCCCAACATTGTTTGGTCTACAGGAGAAACAAGCAATTCAATCACAGTGGATTCTGTAGGTAGCTATGGCGTGCGTGCGGTGAGCAATTTGGGTTGTATTAGAAATGCCACTGTAGAGGTGAACGAATTTTGCCCTCCCGAGTGCTGGGTGGCTAACGCCTTTACTCCCAATGGAGACGGTGTAAACGATGTTTTTAGACCTGTAACTCTTTTTGTAGAGGAATACGACTTCCGGATATTTAATCGATGGGGGAAAGAAGTTTTCTCTAGCACGGATCCAGAGGAAGCCTGGGATGGAGATGAGGCCAAAGGGATTCCAGCCCCTATAGATGTTTACGTGTGGAAATTAGTGATCAATTCCGTTTACAAAGGACAAATTTACCAGGAAGTAAAACTGGGCCACGTAGCGCTTGTACGCTAGTACAACTCTTTACTTACAATGGCGTGGATACTGCTTCTGCTAAAACGAAAAGCTGGAACTAGCAGTGCAACTAAAACCATAGCGAATACCGCTGTAGCGCTCAATAACAATGTTGATCCGCCTGGAAAGGATTGAACATTAAAACCATACTGACCAATTAATCCCTCCAAGGCAAATAAGGTAATGATAGGATAGGCAGCCAAGGCCGTCAAATATCCTAAAACTCCCATTCCCATAGCTTCACAGAACATGAGTAAAAGTACTTTAAGGCGAGAAAAACCGGCTATTCTAAGCACTATGGCATCTCTCATCATTTCTTTAATTCGAGACATAAAGGCAGCTAACATGGCCAGGGCACAAACCACAAACAAAACCCCGGAAAAAAAGCGCAATAATTTAAAAACGCCGGAAGAGAGTTGCAGCAGCCGGTCGGCCTCTATGCTTGGGATTGCGGCTTGCAATTGGCTTTTTTCATTGATTTGCCTGGGTAATTGCAGTTTTCCTAAGGCAGATTTGGTGCGCATCAAAACCGCGGTAAGCTCATTTTTTGCTTCCTCGCCATGACTGTCTTGAATGGTCTTAACATCCGTTAGGATCAGACGATCTACCGGGCAGCCACATTTTTCCAGAATTCCACTAACCTGCAAGGGGTGCTGATGTTTTTTCCCTCTGTTGTCTGTGCCATGTTGGGAATAGATTACATCGCCAATCTCAAGATTGAGTTCTGTAACTAAATCTGCGCCCAAAAGCACCTCGCTTTCAGCAGAGAACCACTCCCCTCTTTCCAAATCCAGTGGAAAAAGGGATTTAAAATCATTATTGGTCCCTACCATTCTGAAGCCTTGGTAAGAATCGCCCAGCGCTAGGGGGACAGCCATATCCACAAAGGGGTTGCGCTTAAAGCCCAAATAACTTTGCACGGGAATATTTCCTGTGGGATTATCAATAAAAAACACACTGGATAAGACCAATTGCAGAGGCGAGCCCTTTGCTCCTACTACCAAATCAATGCCCGAAATATTTTTTAAAACGTGCTCCTCTGTTTTTCCAGAAAGCTCGCTTGACAATATGAGCAGGAGGTTTGCCAAGGCTCCAAAAAACACCACCATACCCACCGTCCATTTGTTGCGGAGCCACTGAGCAAGGATATATTGAAAAGCACTCACAGGCGATAGGTTTTTTTAAAGGGGAAAGTTTCGCTGCGCTCGTCATGAGCTACCATTAGCAAGGCTGCCTGCTCTTGCTGGCAATAGCGCTCTAAATATTTCAATTGAATCTCCAGGTTGTCGCGATCGAGGTTTGCAAAGGGTTCATCCAACAATAAAAGTTGGTATTTGTATGCCAATACCTTAAGAAGTTGTACGCGTTGTAACTGTCCTAAGCTAAGCTCATCCACCCTTTTGTTAAACAGCTGCTTAAGGCTCATATCCTGTGCTGCCTCCCCAATATTCAAATGGCTTTTTGTAGCTCCAGCCCATCCCGGCACTAAAATATTTTGCTCTACACTAAGGGCTTTAACTAATAGTGGGCGTTGAGAAGCAAAACCAAAAGCTGCAGTACGTAGGTTGTTAAACTGGGCTCTACTATAGTTGGTGAGATCTTTTTGCTGCCAAAACAGGGTGGCTTTCGGAATTTCCAAAAAGCCTTGAATTAGATGCAAGAGGGTACTTTTTCCTCTTCCAGACTCCCCTTGTATTAAAGCCGATTCACCAGGATCAAGCTTAAATTCCGGATAGGAAATAGCCTCCTTAACGCCCGAATAAAAAAACTGAAAGGGTTTTATTTCTAACATGGCCTTTGCGAGGGCCAAATATAGAAGGCAATTTTCCGGAAGCTCTTACATTAGCCCATTTTTCTGTTATGATTACAAATGACGCTATTGTTCTGGGCTTGCTGATGGGTCTGCTGGCTCTGGTTTTTTACACTTCGCAGTCAGAAAATAAGTTTTGGAAGAAATTCTACTCTGTAATTCCAGCCTTGCTGCTGTGCTACTTTCTTCCATCCATTTTTAACAGCTTGGGCATCATCAATGGAGAGGAGTCGCAACTCTATTTTATGGCTTCGCGCTATTTGTTACCAGCCGCCCTCGTGCTTCTTTGCTTATCTATTGATTTACAAGGTGTGATAAACTTGGGCCCAAAGGCACTAATCATGTTTGGAACGGCAACCCTGGGCATCATTATCGGTGGACCGGTTGCATTAGCCATAGTTGGATCCTTTGCCCCAGAGGCAGTTGGTGGTGAAGGGCCAGATGCCATTTGGCGCGGACTAGCAACTGTTGCCGGCAGCTGGATTGGAGGAGGCGCCAACCAAACGGCTATGAAAGAAATTTATGGAGCCAGTGATAGTTTATTCTCCGCTATGATTGTGGTTGACGTATTTGTTGCCAACCTTTGGATGGCCTTTTTACTGTACGGGGCAGGAAAAAGTGAGAGCATAGACCGCAAATTAAAAGCTGATAATTCAGCTATAAGCGCGCTTAAAAAGAAGGTGGAAGACTACCAAGCGCAAATTGCTAAAATCCCCACCCTGGGAAACATCAGCATCCTTTTTGGAATTGTATTTTTTAGCGTGGGTTTCTCTCATTTTGGTGCCGATTTAATTGCCCCAGGCCTAAATCAATTCATTGAAAACAAACTAGAAGCTAATGCAAGCTCAGGATGGAAATACCTTACCTCCATTGGTTCTGGGTTCTTTTGGATGGTAGTAATTGCCACTATTATTGGGGTAGTACTATCCTTTACCAGAGTGCGTAAAATGGAAGGTTATGGAGCATCTAAGTTTGGTGGATATTTCATTTACATCCTGGTGGCTACCATTGGGATGAAAATGAACATAGCCGAGCTCATTAGCCAGTGGCAGGTCTTTAAGTTTCTCATTCTGGTTGGATTGATCTGGATGGCCATTCACGTTACTATTTTGTTGCTGGTGGCCAAATTAATCAGAGCGCCATTTTTCTTTGTTGCAGTAGGGTCTCAAGCCAATGTAGGTGGGGCAGCTTCAGCTCCAGTGGTGGCATCAGCCTTTGCCCCGGCTCTCGCCCCTGTTGGAATATTATTAGCTGTTTTGGGCTATGCCCTGGGAACATTTGGCGCCATTCTGTGTGCTACATTGTTGCAAACTGTAGCCATGTAACCTATGCTAAAAATTGCCTGGCATCCTTGCTACGCACATCCACTTCCAGAGGGTCATCGCTTCCCTATGGAAAAATATACGCTCTTGCCCCAGCAACTGCTTTACGAGGGAACCATAGATGAGGTTAACCTTTTTGTACCTAATCCCATGCTGGAAGAGACTATTTTATGGACCCACTGCGCTGAGTATTGGCAAAAACTAAAGGCACTAAACCTCAACAAACAGGAGATTCGAAGAACCGGATTCCCTTTAAGCGAAGCTTTGGTAAATAGGGAGATCACCATAATGGATGGAAGTGCACAAGCCGCCAACTTCGCGCTGGAATATGGCGTTGCCATGAATGTTGCAGGAGGTACCCACCACGCATACAGCAATTGTGGGGAAGGCTTTTGCTTGCTAAACGACCAGGCCATTGCCGCGAATTATCTACTAAAAACAGGCCGTGCCAAAAGGATTTTTATTGTTGACCTTGATGTCCACCAAGGAAATGGCACAGCCGAGATATTCAGTGAAAACCCAAATGTGTTTACATTCTCTATGCACGGTAAAAACAATTTTCCCCTGCGCAAAGAAAAATCTGACCTGGATATCGGGTTAGAAGACGGAATAGACGACAAAAACTACTTGCAAATATTATCGGAGCACTTACCCCGGCAGATTGATTTATTTGAGCCCGACTTTATGTTTTATCAATGTGGTGTTGATGTTTTGGAAACGGACAAGCTGGGCAGATTAGGCCTAAGCATAGCAGGTTGTAAATCCAGAGACCGCATGGTACTTGAGTTGGCGAAAAAAAATGAAATACCTGTGGTTTGTTCCATGGGTGGCGGCTACTCAGAGGAGATTAGATACA
>JBMYJC010000014.1:0-14332 GCA_049594055.1 Luteibaculum sp.
ATTCTCCAGAACCAGAGATTTCATGCAGGGTTTTGCAGAAGAACTGGCGAAGTTCTCGGAGGTATTGCTGCTTCCTATTTATCCAGCCAGAGAAGAGCCTATACCAGGAATTAATTCCGAGGCTATCCTCTCTAAAATGAAAAAGGTGGAGAAAAAACTGATTACTCCTTTTGATCTATTGAAATACGCGGCTGGATTCACCGATGGGGTGCTGGTTATGGTGGGCGCTGGAGACATAGCCAAAATGGTAGAACCTGTAAAACGCATTATGGCCGGTACAGAGAACGTATGCTAAAGAAATTAAGACTCATAGTATCCTGGGGGCTCATGCCTTTAATCTTGGTCACCTTGCTGGCATTTAATTACCAAAAGCAAAGCGAGCTCAATTGCAATGCACTGCATGTAGAAGTAGATGCTGCAAACAATGTATTTTTTGTTACCAAGCGGGATGTTGAGACAAAAATTCTTAGCAGAAATCCATCCTTAGTTGGCACTCCACTCAAGGATGTATCACTCTCTGATTTAGAAAATTTACTCCTGGAAATACCGCATGTTAAACATGCTAAGGTGTATGCAACAATAGAAGGGGAAATTCATGTAAAAGTAACGCAGCGCAAGCCCATTGCCCGTTTTGTATTCTCAGATGGAGGAGGAATGTATTTGGACAAGGAGGGAAAAATCCTTCCGCTTTCTAAAAATTACGCGGCCCGGGTTTTAACAGTAAGTGGAAGGCTTTCTAAAACCTGGCTTAAGCTCAAAAATGAGTCGGATGGTCAGTTGTTGCACCAAATATTTGTTTTAGCCTCCTTTATCCAGCAAAATGAATTCCTAAAAGCACAGCTTCAACAATTGTATGTTAATGAAAATCAAGAGCTTGAGTTTATACCGAGGGTAGGAAACCATATTATTGAATTTGGAGATTGGAGCAGCTACGAAAAAAAGTTTGAGAACCTGGAAATATTCTATCGCGAAGGCTTGGCCTACAAAGGCTGGAACCGTTACGAGAAGATCAGTTTAAAATACAGGGATCAAGTGGTTTGTACAAAGAAATAGACATGGAAACAGAAGAGTTAGTAGTTGGATTGGACATCGGAACAACAAAAATTGCCTGTATTGTTGGCCGAAAGAACGAGTACGGTAAGATTGAAATTATCGGCATGGGGAAAAGTGAGTCCCTAGGGGTTTCCCGTGGGGTTGTTTCCAACATTGCACAGGCAGTTCAATCCATTCAGCAGGCCGTTGAGCAGGCTGAGAAAAAAGCACAAGTTCAAATTAATAACGTGTTAGTGGGAATTGCTGGGCAACACATAAAATCGCACCAGCACAGAGGGCAGATTACCCTAAACTCTTATGAGGAAGAGATAACTGAGACGGATGTAGATCGGTTAATTGAGGACATGTACAAATTGGTGATGCTTCCTGGGGAAGAAATCATCCACGCTCTTCCACAGGAATACATTGTAGACCACGAGCAAGGAATTAAAAATCCGGTTGGAATGTACGGCAGACGCTTAGAAGCCAACTTCCATATAATCACCGGCTTGGTAGCCGCTGCAAAAAACATCCAGCGCTGTATAGACAGAGCAGGTTTAAACCTGGAAGAAATTATTTTAGAGCCGCTGGCCTCTGCAGATGCTGTGCTTACCAAGGAGGAAAAGGAAGCAGGAGTTGTACTGGTGGATATTGGAGGTGGAACAACCGATGTAGCAATTTTCCATGACGGGATCATAAGACACACCGCCGTTATTCCCTTTGGTGGAAATGTTATTACAGAAGACATAAAAACCGGTTGTAGCATCCTAAAAAACCAAGCAGAAAAGCTAAAAGTGAAATTTGGTTCGGCTTTACAGGATGAGAGTCAGGAAAACGAAATCGTTTGCATTCCGGGCTTACAAAACAGACCACCAAAAGAAATTTCGGTTAAAAATTTGGCAGGCATTATCCAATGCCGCATGGAGGAGATTATTGAGTATGTGTATTACGAGATAAAAAACTCCAAGCTACAAGACCAGTTAATTGGTGGTATCGTAGTTACCGGAGGTGGTTCGCAGTTAAAGCACATCAAACAATTATTTGAATACAAAACCGGATATGATACGCGCATTGGCTTCCCCAATATGCACCTGGGTAAATGTTTTGACGATTCACTGGGGAGCCCACAACATGCAACAGGGGTTGGATTGGTGATGAAGGGTTTCCAAAAGAAACAACCCAGCAACCCAGAATCAACAGCATACAGCTCGGTAAAAGGGCACTCAAAATCCAAAAAAGGAGGTTTTTTTAAATCCTTCTTAGACCGGATGGATAAAACAATTAAGGCATTAGACGAAGAAGATTAAACAGGCTCCACAATCCAAAAACATAAAACCATGATGAAATTCGATTTACCAAAAGACCACAGTTCAATTATTAAAGTAATTGGCGTTGGAGGTGGTGGAAGCAATGCTGTAAATCACATGTATGAATGTGGTATACAGGGAGTGGACTTCATGATCTGCAATACAGATAGCCAGTCTTTGGATAAAAGCCCTGTGCCTACTAAAATTCAGTTGGGTGCAAGCCTAACCGAGGGGCGTGGAGCAGGCTCTGTGCCAGATGTGGGTAAAAACGCGGCCATTGAGACCATAGATGAAATCAAGGAGGTGATAGAAAAAAACACCACCATGGTATTCATCACCGCCGGTATGGGCGGTGGAACCGGAACTGGTGCTGCACCCGTAATTGCACAGGCCGCGAGAGACATGGGGATATTAACCGTAGGTATTGTTACCATCCCTTTCACTTTTGAAGGAAAAAAACGCCGGGAACAAGCCGAGCGCGGATTGGAACAAATGCGCAATGCGGTTGATACGCTATTGGTTATTCAAAACGACAAACTAAGAGAGGTTTACGGAAATCTATCTCTGCGCGAAGCATTCGCCAAGGCTGATGACGTATTAACAACCGCAGCTAAGGGTATTGCAGAAGTGGTATCTATTACGGGTGAGATCAACGTGGATATGAACGATGTACAGACCGTGATGAAAAATTCTGGTGTGGCCATCATGGGATCGGGCACGGCAGAAGGCGAGAACCGAGCGCTAAAAGCGGTAGAAACCGCCCTGGAATCTCCGTTACTCAACGACAACGACATTAGCGGTGCTCAGTTTGTACTTCTAAATATTACCTACGGTAACCAAGATATTATGATGGATGAGATTGCCACCATCACCGATTACATCCAAGACGCTGCCGGTTCAACTGCAGACGTTATTTGGGGTTATGCTATTGACGAAGATTTAGGAGAAAAAATAAGCGTTACGGTAATCGCAACTGGCTTCCAGGCAAATAGTCACGTAAACAATCCAGACTACGAAGAACCCGTGGTTAGGAGAGACTTAGACGAGGACATAAGACCGGTAAAACAGAAAATATCCGACCCTTTTGCAAGCGACCAATTTGACGCGCAGAAGGAAGATGTGGAAGAAGACGAACCCTTCCTCATGGAAAAGAAAACGGAAGTCCCCGCTCAAAAAACCCAGGAGCCTGTAGAGGAGAAAAAACCAGAGCCGGTAAAAACGGAAAAGCTGGAAGAAACACCAGTTGCTTCTAACAAACCTGCAACACCAGAGCCAGAAGTAAATACACGGGAAGAAGCTCCCCGAATGGATACAGAAAAAGATAGTCCCAAACAAGCTGAACCGGTAAAGAAAACTTACATCATGTTGGATGATGATGTACAGGAAGAATCTTTTAATGAGGACCAGTTTGAAGAGGATGAAAAAAATGAGCCCAAAGCGGAAGAAAAAACCGTAGAGGAAAGTCCGGTTGCTAACCAAAAGCGCAGCCAACTACAAACCGACTTGTTTGGAGGAGATAAAAAGACAGCCGCTCAGGAGCAAGAAATCATTGAAAAGCGCATTAACAAAATCAAGGAAATGAGCATTAGAATGCGCACTCCGGGTGGATTGGCAGAGTTGGAAAACGAGCCAGCCTTTGTTAGAGCACAATTTAAGTTTAAGGCTAACAATGAGGATAAGGAGTCTAGCTCAATGTCCATAGACAAAGACAACTACCTTAAAAAAGACAATAGCTATTTACACGATAACGTAGACTAAGATGGATTTAACGGCACAGATAAACGAGGACATTAAAAACGCAATGAAAGCCAAGGAAAAGGAAAAACTGGCTGCCTTGCGTGCAATTAAATCGGCTTTGCTACTGGAGTCCACTAAAGGGGGCGATAAGGGAATAGACGAAGCTACTGGAATGAAAATCCTTCAGAAACTACACAAACAGCGCATAGAGGCAGCTGAGATATTTAAAGAGCAAGGCCGCAAAGAGCAATTTGATGAAGAAATGCTTCAGGCCGGAGTAATTGAAAGCTACCTTCCTGCTAAAATGAGTACCGAGGAATTAGATGCTGCTTTAAAGAACATAATCCAGGAAATTGGTGCTAGCAGTCCTGCAGACATGGGTAAGGTAATGGGTCTAGCCTCCAAAAAATTGGCTGGAAAAGCCGATGGAAAAGAAATTTCAGACCGCGTTAAACAACTTCTAGCATAAGTAAGCAGAAGACCAGGAAAAAAAGAAAGCCCCAAATCATTGAGATTTGGGGCTTTTTGTTTGAATGTTACAAATAAGATTTAATTCTCCGGACGGGTTTCAAACCACATCGGCTGATCTAATGGCTTTTGTCCTGGAGCACTTCTATTAGCTGATAGTTCATCAGGTGGATAGGGTAATCTTCTTACAATACCATTTGTCGGAGCCCCAATGGGTAAACTCAAACGCGGGTACTTCATTCTTCTCCAAGAAGTCCATGCTTCAATTGGCTTATCAATGAATGCTATCCATGTTTGTTCCGCTATTATTTGCAATCCTCCTTCCTCATCCACACCAGGACTGGGTAAAACTAAAGAGGGCTGGGCTAAATAGGTAGTAATATCGCCCTGACTTACGCCCCAGTAATTCATGGATTCGGTAATGGCTGCATTTAGTTTTTGTTGGGCGTTGGCCAATGAACCGTATTTGTATTCCGCCTCAGCTTCTAAAAACAATTGCTCTGTATAGGTGAAAACTTTTTCAGGCATATCGCGCTTAATAACGTTCAAGCTAAGGCGACCATCCTTGGTGTAACTACCTTGAGAACTTCCTGCGGTAACACCTTTAATTCCAGTGGTATCGGGACCAGGGAAAAAATAGATTGGCAAGCGCGGATCATTGTACTTTTTCATAGTCTCCACAGTAACCTCACTGGCAAAGTAGAATAGATTTTGGCCTCCAGCGAATTGAAAAAGAACATTCCAGTTGGGGTTGTAGTGGCCAGACTCATCATAAAAAGAGAAAAGGGCTTCTGAATTCGCATCTACCATGTTGCCTTCGCTAAGCATCTGGGTAAGCATTGCTTGCTTACTAGGGTCCTTTTCTGCCATAAGAACAAGAATTCTAAATTTCAAGGACCGAGCCAAACGCGCCCATTTACCCATATTACCACTGTAGTAAAAGTCATTAGTAATCCCTACTTCATCAGAATTGATCCCATCAGGTATGCTAGCAATGGCATTATCTAACTCACCTAGGAGTCCATTCATTATTTGTTCCTGTGCATCAAATTTGGGATACTCTATATCTGGATCCAATGCCTCAGAATAGGGAATATCCTCCCATAATACGCTTGTAGTGTAATACACCAATGCGCGCATTATTTTTGCCTGAGCGGCAATTAGGGGCTGAGGATTATCTCCTGTTTCGGCAATTTGCGCTGCAAATTTCAGGTTGTTCAGGCTAGTTGGAAAATGTGCTCGCCAAGTATTACCTGTGGTAAACGTTGAAAAATTATAACGCTCAGGATTGAGAAATACGCTGGCCGAACCACCCGAAGCCCAAAGTTGACTCCACATTGCACCAGAAAGTCCGATTTCCGAGGTGCGATTTACCGAATACTGAAGCTGAGCATTATAGATCAAAAACTCAGGATCAACCTCGCTGGTAGTTTCGGGATCGTCATTAACATCTAGCCAATCTTTTTTACACCCCGCAAATGCGAATGTGAGTAAGGCTAGTAAAAATATATTGAAGTATTTAAGTCTCATGGTTTACTAATTTTAAAGAGTTACACGTAAGTTAAATCCGAAGGTGCGTGTGCTTGGAACGGAAGCAAACTCAACACCTTCTCCCACCAAACTAGTACCAAAGAAGTTAGCTTCTGGATCAATGTGGGGCACTTTGCTGTCTATTAACCAAAGGTTACGTCCTTCTAAACCGATTGAAACGCTAGCAAAAGGTGTTTTTTCTAACCAGCGTCTTGGTAGTTGATATCCAAACCTCACCTCCCTCAACTTAATAAAATCAGCATCAAAAGTGGAGCCCTCAGCCAAGGTATTATTGGCAACATTCTGCCAATACTCCTGGGGGCTAACTTCGGTTTGATTAGGCTCGTAGGAAATATTTCCGTTTCCATCGTCAACTGCATTTACTCCTTCATCAACAAAGTTTGCACGGTTGTTTTCGGCTGTTTCTTCTGCTAATCCAGCAAATCTTAAATCCTGCACGGTATTTGAGAATACTACGCCACCTCTTCTAATATCTACCAAAAAGCTCAACGTAAATCCTTTATAGGCTACTTCATTATTCACACCCATGGTCCAGTCAGGATAGATATCCCCAAGTCTTACTTGATCACCAAAAGTTCTTAGCCCAGTATTGGGATCAATAATGATATTCCCTTCTGGATCTCTGTTGTATCCTGTTCCATAAAGTCCAAATTCTTCTCCCGGCTCAGCTTTTATTTGTACACCACTAAACCCGGAGGTAAGGACATAATCTTCCAAGCCATCGGCCAAAGATTTAACCGTTTGTTTTGCTTTTGTGTAGTTAATAGTAGCAGTCCAACTGAAACCAGATGGGGTTGATACTGGAGTACCGCTTAAAAGCAATTCAACCCCGCGGTTTTGTATTGTTCCAGCGTTAATGGTTTTTAGGTTGTACCCAGTTGATTGTGGAACCGTGAGCTGTACAATCTGATCATTGGTCTGAATATCGAAATAGTTAAAGTCTGCCCTTAACCTACCTCTAAAAAATACTAACTCAGTTCCAAGTTCTAACGTATTCTGACGTTGTGGTTTTAGCTCAGAGTTTGGTATTACAGTTGTGGCAGCAAAACCAGGTCTTCCATCATGCGGAAATAAAATGTTTGGAACAAACTGTGTAAAAGCGTCTGCTAGCGGGGAGAAGAAAAAGTTCAAACGATATGGATCCTCATCACTACCCACAGAACCGTATGCTGCTCTCAGTTTACCATAGAACAACCAGTCTTTGCTTTCTTCACTCATTAACTCTGTGAAAACAAATGAGGCACTGGCACTGGGATAAAAGTAAGAGCGATTATCTACGGGTAAGGTTGAGGAGTAATCATTTCTACCTGTAAGGTTTAAGAACAAGAAAGCTTTGTACTTAAAGGTTAAGTCGGCATAGATCCCATATAGCCTTCTCAATTCAGAGTCACTGGTATTGGAAATACTCTGGGCATTGGTGTAGGTATATAAATCTGTGGCCAGTAGATCTTGCCCCTGAATACGAGTAGAATTGGATGAGCGCTCATTTACGTTATGTCCAAAAATGGCCGATACTCCAAAATCCTCAGTAAACTGCTTATCTACATTCAAAATCAGATCTGAGTTTAATGAGTTAAAGAAGATATCACGTACCTCGTATTCCCCATTAAGTCGGCCTAGAGTCCCCTTGCGCATGATATTCTCGCGCACATCAGAATAAAAGTCAGTTGATATACGGTAAGTCGCTCGAATATTATCCGTGAACTTGTAATTCAAAGTCGCATTTCCGTAAAAACGATCCACATTGTTCATGGTATTGTTGTAGGTAGTTACCCAGTATGGGTTATTGGTAACGTTATTCTGTTCCAGGCCAATTGCATCCCCATCATCGTCCGAAACATTATTGGCCAATTCCTCCTGTGATATAGTTCTTGGAACTCCATTGATGAGGGCAACAGTTGTTGACGGGTTATTTCCCCCTTGGCGAGCATTCCCTTCAGTAATTGTTTTAACAAAGCTTCCGGAAATTCTCATATCCAAGCGATCTGTTAGATTTCTACCCGCATTTATGGAGAATGTATTTCTCTCCATCCTGGAATTTGGGATAATTCCCGATTGCTTCAAGTTGGTATACGAAAAGCGCAAATCACTTTTCTCATCTCCCTGTGCAAAAGAGATTGAGTTTATGTACGTAGCTCCGGTTTCGTAAAAGTTTTTCACGTTATCTGGGTAAGCTCTTAATCCATTAACGGTATCGCCTTTCCAGTCGGCCACTCTGTAATTCATGGTATCAATCAGTGGCCCCCAACCATTAGAAAAGTTGGTAGGATCATATTCCCCCATGTCCCCCTGGGCAAACTTGTTCTGAAAATCGGGTAGGCGAAGGGGGCGATCAAAGCGAACTGAACTGTTTAAGGTTAGGACAGAAGACTTTCCTTTTCCTTTTAAGGATTTACCCGATTTGGTGGTGATAATGATAGCACCGTTTTTAGCTCTAGAACCATAGAGCACAGTTGCCGATGCACCTTTAAGGACACTAATGCTTTCAATATCATCGGGGTTAATATCCGCAGCTCTGTTTCCAACATCCACACCTCCAGTGATGATATCATTCCGGGTTCCATTAAATCCCGAATTGGAAATGGGGTTACCATCAATAACAAACAGCGGCTGATTATCACCAGAAAGCGATGTTGCACCACGTATAATGATTTTTGCACCTCCGCCTAGAGAACCTGACTGACTGGTTATTCGTACCCCGGGCACTTTACCCGCCATGGTATTTAAAACGTTGGCATCTCTGGCTTTTGTGGTTTCCTCCCCTTCTATGGTAGTCACCGCATAACCGAGTTCCTTCTTCTCTCGCTCAATGGCATTTGCGGTAACGACTACCTCGTTCAAATCCAATGAACTAGGTGTTAAGGAAACATCAATTACCGTTTGTTGGCCAATGGTTATTGTGCGCTTGTCGTAGCCCACAAAACTGAAAACCAAGGTTTTTACATCGGCTCCAATGGTTAAGGAGTAATTTCCTTCTATATCGGTTATTGTGCCAACCGACTCATCTTCTCCCGATCGGACCGTTACACCAGGCAAGGTTGTGTTGTCTTCTGAGGAAGTTACCGTTCCTCGAATCGTTCTGTCCTGTGCCCAAAGATTGAGACTTACCAGAAAAGAACCCAGCAAGAAAAATGCTGACAATTTTTTCATAGGATAAGGGTTTTAGTTAAAATCTCATCGTAGCATGTTGGATTTTTAACTACCTCCAACCATACTAGATTGAGCTAAATCTAGACAATAGCTTTCACAAATCATAAGATTTATTAACGATTATTTAACTTATTACGGTGACAAGCGGCTCATTTTCCTTTATAAACGGCTAATTAAAAGAGATAGGAAATCTCATAAGAAAGCTTTCCAATCATAATTATTATGGATTCCCATAACACCCAAACTAAACTAGAAGCGACACTAATTAATGCCGTTAAAAAAGATTTGAGTGTAATGCCTTAACTGGATTGTAAGGCATAGCCTTTACCGTGAATGTTGTTGATTTTTAACCGGGAATCCTTTTTTAGATAGCCCCGTAAACGGGAGATAAAAACATCTAAACTTCTGCTGTTTTGATAGGAATTATGGCCCCAAACCAAATTCAAAAGATTATCCCGGTCTATAACCTCACCAGCAGCCTGAATGAGCAGATTTAAAATCTGCGTTTCTCTCCCTGTGAGTTTTTGCTCCCAGTTATCTCTATACAGCAATTGCTTTGATGCATCGAAAAACAATGTTCCCAATGCCTTTGGACCTGAATTGTGCGCGGATTGCTTACGGTGTTGTGCTGCTAGTCGCAGCTCCAATTCTTCCCAATCGAAGGGTTTAACCACATAGTCATCAGCACCGAGATCAAAAGCTTGCTTCTTATCGGCTATTTCAGATTTGGCCGTTAATATGATGACCGGAATATCACTATCCACCGTTCTAACTTGCTCAAGGACTTCATAGCCATTTCTTTCGGGCATCATGATATCCAGCAACATGCAACTGTAGTTACCGGCACTAAATTTTTCAAGTGCACTGTTTCCGTTCCTTGCCCATTCTACTGAGTAACCCGCCTTTTTTATCAAATCAAAGAGTAGAGTTCCTATGCTGAGGTCATCCTCTACTAACAAGATTTTAAATGAGCTACTCATAAACTACTTTTTAAAGCGCAAAACCAAATGAACTCCTTGGTAAGACTCCAGTAAAAAAATCTCTCCGCGCATTTTTTGCATGGCTTGTTTACTCAGATACAATCCCAAACCAAACCCTTGTTTGGGTGAGTTTAACTGATTCTTTCCGGAATAGAATTTTTTAAATACCCGTTTAAACTCGGCCTTAGGAATTCCCTTCCCCTTATCGATATAATTTATTTCCACCCATTTCTTTTTATCTGGGCGGCTGGATATTTCTATTTCAGGAAGCATTTCGTTGTGTTCTATGGTATTGGTAAGCAAATTATCCAGCACCATAACCAATAATTCAGAGTCAAAATAGGCCTCCGTTTTTTTACTCAACTTTACCTGGATTTCCACGGATTTTTTATCAGCCCAAGTCTGAATCCATTGGCCAATATTCCCTTTTCTTAAGTCTACTTGCAGCTTACCCTGTTCTGCTTTGCTGGCCCAGAGCACTTTGGCAATCAGCTCTTTTAAATGATCGGTTTCCCGCTTTAAAATATCCAGGTAGCTCTTTTTTAATTCCCCCCGCTGCATGGCGTTTATTGAGAGCACCATCGCGCTAACAGGGGTTTTTAATTGGTGGGTGATGTTGTTTATAAAGTCGCTTTTAATGTGCTGTAACCTCTTTTCTCTTGAGACCACATAAAGCGTATATCCAAAAAACACTAACAAGGCCAACAAGATAAATACCGACAACTGGAATATTTGAGGAAGGTTAAGCCATGCATTTGGCAATTGTGGAAAATACACGCCAAAATAATGGCCATCTGACCTCCACTTTAGGTCCTTTAAGTAACGGCTAGACTGCTTTTGATCGGTGCTAGGAGAAACCCGGGATGCGAATACCGTAGAGTCTGTAAAACAGTCGTAAATAGCGTATTCGAAAGACATTTCCAGATTAAACTGGGCAAACTTTTCTCGCAAAAGGTTTTCCAGTAAATAAGGATGCAGTGTATCGTTAATCTGCACCCGATAATAGCCTTCGCTAATTTTTCTTACTGGATAAAGGATTTTACCGCTTTCGGGATTGATTTCCCGGAGCTGTTCCACCACAGCATTTAGCGCACCGGTGATGTTGTCTTCGGTTTGTTGCTGCCTTATTTCGCTGTAGTGGGTAAATACATAGGCCTGATATACTACCACCAGCGCCAAAGCCAGGAGACCTATAATAAATACCTTGCGAAAAGTTGCATTGCTCATGGGCTAAAAGTAAAACACCCCGCTGAAACCAGCGAGGTGTTTTTATGATTGGATGATTTTATCTTACATCATACCTGGCATTCCACCGCCCATTCCTCCTGGGTGTGCGTGTCCTGCGGATTCTTCTTCTTCCTCGGCAATAACACACTCAGTAGTTAGAAGCATACCAGCAATTGAAGCTGCGTTTTCCAAAGCTACACGAGCCACTTTAGTTGGATCGATAACTCCTGCCTCATAAAGGTTTTCGTACACCTCAGTACGCGCGTTGTATCCGAAGTCAGCTTTTCCTTCGCGTACTTTTTGTACCACGATAGATCCTTCCTGACCTGCGTTTTCAACGATTTGACGCAATGGCTCTTCAACCGCACGTCTAACGATAGCCATACCTGTAGTTTCGTCATCATTAATACCAGTAAGACCATCTAAGCTCTGCTGTACGCGGATGAATGCAGTACCTCCACCTGGGATGATACCTTCCTCTACTGCAGCACGAGTTGCATGAAGAGCATCGTCAACACGATCCTTTTTCTCCTTCATTTCTACCTCTGAAGCTGCACCCACGTAAAGCACTGCTACCCCACCGGCAAGTTTTGCCAGACGCTCCTGAAGTTTCTCTTTGTCGTAATCAGAAGTGGTAGACTCTATTTGAGCTTTAATTTGGTTTACACGAGCTGTGATCTCCTCTTTTGAACCAGCACCATTTACGATGGTAGTATTGTCTTTGTCAATAGAGATTTTCTCAGCAGTACCAAGCATATCCAACTCGGTGTTTTCTAATTTGTAACCTCTTTCCTCAGAAATTACTGTACCACCAGTTAGGATAGCGATGTCCTCTAACATTGCTTTTCTTCTATCTCCAAATCCAGGAGCTTTTACTGCAGCAATTTTTAGTGAACCACGGATTTTATTTACTACCAAGGTAGCGAGGGCTTCCCCTTCAATGTCCTCAGCAATAATTAATAGTGGCTTACCCGTTTGTACGGTTTTTTCCAGGATTGGAAGAAGATCCTTCATAGCAGAGATTTTCTTATCGAAAATCAAGATGTAAGGATTTTCAAGGTCAGCTACCATCTTCTCAGAGTTGGTAACAAAGTATGGAGATAGGTAACCTCTGTCGAACTGCATACCTTCTACGATCTCAACCGTAGTTTCAGTTCCTTTAGCCTCTTCAACAGTAATTACTCCTTCTTTTTTCACTTTCTGCATTGCCTCGGCAATAAGCTTCCCGATGGTTGCATCGTTGTTTGCAGAAATAGCAGCTACCTGCTCTATTTTGCTGAAATCGTCTCCAACCTCTTTAGAGATCTTTTTTAACTCGGCAACAACAGCTTCAACAGCCTTGTCTATACCGCGCTTAAGATCCATTGGGTTAGCACCAGCAGCAACGTTTTTTAAACCTGCGGTTACAATAGCCTGAGCTAATACAGTAGCTGTAGTAGTTCCATCACCAGCAACATCAGCTGTTTTAGAAGCTACTTCTTTAAGCATCTGCGCACCCATGTTTTCTACTGGGTCTTTTAGCTCGATTTCTTTCGCCACAGAAACACCATCCTTAGTAATTGATGGAGCACCAAACTTTTTATCGATAACCACATTACGACCTTTTGGTCCAAGGGTAACTTTTACAGCATCCGCCAGGGCATCAACCCCTTTCTTTAAGCGGTCTCTTGCGTCTAGATTAAAATGGATTTCTTTAGAAGCCATGATTTGTTCTTTTTGGAATTAAAATTTTTGTTCTTAAACGATTGCGAAAATGTCTGATTCACGCATGATAAGGTAATCCTTACCGTCTATGTTAATCTCAGTACCGGAGTACTTTCCGTACAAAACACTATCCCCAACTTTTACGGTGATAGGCTCATCTTTTTTACCGTTACCAACGGCAACTATTTTTCCTTTCTGTGGCTTTTCTTTAGCCGTATCAGGAATGATAATTCCACCTGCAGTTTTTTCTTCTGCCGCAGCTGGCTCAACCAAAACGCGGTCGCTTAAAGGTTTTACGTTTACTGACATAACTTTTGAGATTAAATGTTTTGCAATCTGCTCGGCTTAAAGCACGATTTGTGCCAAACCCTATTTCCCGCCTTTTGAGGCAATTTTGGCGTACAGCAAAAAAAAATGTCAGTGCATTCGTGACACACTGACATTTTTCCAAAGATTTTATAAGATAATTTATTCTCCTTCTACTGGTGGAGTTTGAGGCTGTGCTTGACCTTGTGGCAACTCATCGCGGTATTGATCATTAATTCCGCTTCCCTCTGGAGCTGAAGTACTGATGGATGCAATTAGGCTCAATACCACTATAAATATAGCCAGACCCCAAGTTGCTTTCTCTAAAAAGTCCGTTGTTTTCTGCACACCTCCTAGTTGACTTGCAGATCCAAACGAAGAATCTAAACCTCCTCCTTTTGGGTTTTGAATTAGGATGATTAAGGCTAAAAACAAACACGCCACTATAATCAACAGAGAAATAACCACACTCATGCCTTCAGGTTTTCTTTAATTTCAGAAATTCGGTCGGCAAAGTAACTGCTTTTTTCGGGATAATTCAAAGCAAGGATATTATATGTACGGATGGCCTTTTCGGTCTCTCCCTGTTTAGCGTAAATCTGTGCTAAAGTCTCTGTTACGTAAGACTCCGAATCCTCCAAGCTCTTCTTACCCAATTTTATGGGATTAAAGAATTCCTTCTTTTTTTCTGCACTTGGCTTAGTTATGGAAGGATTAGAGGCGATAAAACTCTCAATTATTTCTGTAGGCTCCATTTGCTTTTCATGGATATCAATGGGCCTATCAGAATTTTTTTCGACTACCTTTTTGCCTTTATCGGCTTCTGAAAGCTTCTGCTCTGCTGCCGTAGACGCATCCTTATTTTTACTT
>JBMYJC010000014.1:14342-14649 GCA_049594055.1 Luteibaculum sp.
CGATGTAAATTCTTGTGTAGGCTTAGCATTATTTTGTTGGGATGCCAGCCAAGATGAGAATGAAAATGCCTCTACACTATCTCCCTGTGCTTCCGCTTGAGTGTCATCTTCATCCTCAAAGTCCTCAGTAATCTCAGTTTCATCACCAACCGGGTTGGGCTCTGGTCGAGAATACTGGGCCTCCAAATCAAAGCTTGCTTTAAGACTTGCCGCATTTACCGCCTCGCTAGCTAAAAGCTGATCGATAAAATCTTTGTCTTTCTGAACGCGATCATCGTCAGTAGCATCCAGGGCTCCTGCTAAATGA
>JBMYJC010000015.1:0-14580 GCA_049594055.1 Luteibaculum sp.
TTTTCTCCGGTCAAGCCTCGATGTATTTAGCTGAAAAAATAGCTGAAGCATACGGGAAACCGCTGGGAAATGTAGTGTTTAATCGCTTTAGCGATGGGGAGTTTCAACCTTCTTACGAGGAGTCTATTCGCGGAACGGATGTCTTTTTAATCCAATCTACTTTTGCTCCTACCGATAATTTAATGGAGTTACTGCTGCTGATTGATGCAGCTAAGAGAGCTTCGGCTAAAAGAATTGTGGCTGTTATCCCTTATTTTGGATTTGCCAGACAAGACAGAAAAGATAAACCCCGTGTAGCTATTGGTTCTAAGCTAGTAGCCAACTTGCTTACTGCAGCCGGTATCTCCCGGTTGGTAACCATGGATCTGCATGCCGATCAAATTCAAGGCTTTTTTGAAGTGCCAGTAGATCATCTTTTTGCTTCTTCACTTTTTACCGAATACATCAAGAACTTAAACCTGCCTAATCCTATGATGGCTGCACCAGATACCGGTGGAACCAAACGGGCAAACGCTTATGCCAAGCACCTGGATTTGGACATGGCAATCTGCTACAAACACAGAAAAGTGGCCAATCAAGTGGCAGAAATGATTCTGGTGGGAGATGTAAAAGGAAAAGATGTGATTCTTGTAGATGATATTATTGACACTGCAGGAACCATAACCAAGGCTGCTGATTTAATGATGGACAAAGGGGCCAATAGCGTTAGAGCGCTATGTACGCATCCTATTTTGAGCGGTCCAGCATACGAGCGCATTGAAGAATCTGCCCTTTCTGAGTTGGTAGTGACAGACACCATTCCACTTAAGAGAGAAAGCCCAAAAATTAAGACCGTGGGAGTTGCCCATTTATTTGCCGATGTGATTAAGCGCATCCAGAACTACGAGTCTATTAGTTCACACTTTATAATCCAATCATAAATAACAACAAACAAAGCTGATGAAAACAGTAAAATTGAGCGGTTCTCTTCGCGAGAACGTAGGGAAAAAAGAGTCAGTAGCGTTGAGAAATGACGGGAAGGTACCTTGCGTACTTTACGGTGGAGACAAACAGTTCCACTTTGCCCTATCAAGACTAGACGTTGCGAAGGTGATTTATACACCAGACGTGTATAAAATTGAGTTGAATTTAGGTGGGGAGACCTTCGAAGCGATCGTAAAAGATGTGCAGTTTCATCCGGTAACAGATGCTATCGTACATATCGACTTCCTTCAATTGTTTAAAGACAAAGAAGTGAAGGTTAAACTTCCGGTTAAAATTGTAGGAAACTCTATCGGGGTAAGAAACGGGGGTAAACTACTGGTTAACTTCCGCAAGCTGGATGTTAAAGGTTTACCTGAAGCAATTCCCGCAGAATTTGAGGTGGATATTACCAAGTTGAGAATTGGTATGTCTATTCGTGTTAAAGAGCTTTCTTCTGAAGGTCTTCAGTTTTTGAACAACCCACATGCTATGGTAGTACAGGTTAGAACTGCTCGTGGTGCTGTGGATGAGGCAGACGAAGATGAGGAAGGTGATGAAGAAGCTGCGGCTGAAGGAGAGGCAGCAGAAGCTGAAAAAGCCGAATAAATTCCTGAAACATGAAATACCTAATCGTTGGATTGGGGAATCCGGGTGAAAAATACGCCAACACCCGACATAACATTGGCTTTAAGGTATTGGACGCTATGGCTATAGCGTCCAATACTGTTTTTAAGGAGGAGCGCCACGGATGGCTTGCCCAAGCCTCATTTAAAGCGCGCAACATTATCCTTCTTAAACCCAATACCTACATGAATTTGAGTGGAAAGGCTGTTGCCTATTGGATGCAGCAAGAAAAAATCCCACTTGAAAACCTTTTGATTATTACCGATGACCTTGCCTTGCCATATGGAACCATCCGTTTGCGGGGTAAAGGAAGCGATGGAGGCCACAACGGTTTGAAAGACATTCAACGCGTTTTGGGAACACCAAAATACGCTCGCTTACGCTTTGGCGTAGGTGCAGATTTCCAAAAGGGCCAACAGGTGGATTATGTATTGGGCGAATGGAATGCCGAAGAAGAGAAAATTTTAAGCGAGCTGATTGAAAAATCTTCAGAAGCAGGTTTCTCTTTTACTTTTCATGGTTTAGCAAACACCATGAATAAGTTTAACGGTTAAAGCATTTGCACATCAGGCTAGTGGCTTATTTCTGGCATAGCCTCCATAGCAGATTTAATTTTCCCAATTAATTCCGGGTGGATTATGCTGTTTTTAATTTCTAGCTCAATTCCAGCATAGTGAGGGGGAAAAACCTTTCTAAGGTGAGTAGTAAACCCATCTGCGGTTCCCAGGTAAGGGTAATTAAAACGAATTTTTAACTGGGCATCCTGCTCCAAGAGACGCTTTTTAAAGTCGCGAGAAAAATCCTTTTCCAAGACCCTTTTTGGATCATATAAAAGACCTAGATCTGCATTTCTAACCTGGCCGTCCAAAACAGGAGTAAAGCTATGCACCGATAAATGCAGGCAAGCCTGTCCGGCATTAATGATTTCGCGGATCTCTTTTTCCACCCTTTCTCGGTAGGGTAAATAATAGTGCTTTACCAGTTCCTGCTTTTGCTGGTCATCCAAGTTGTTGCTGAATTCTGAAAACAAGCGAGGATGATGCAATGAGCGGTTGGGTTCAATTAGCAAACGCGAGTATGGGTAATGCAAATGGAAGTCAGCAAGGGGAGCAAGTGCTTCAAACACTTGTTGGCTGCCTAAATCGTAGCCTCTGTGGCTTTCCAATACCTGCAGATTGCCCTCGAATAAATACTTGAATTTTTCGGGAAGTGCATTAGAAAAATGCTCGCAACTCAGGACTAATTTCATCCTTTAAACATGATATTATTATCCAGGCAATCTATCATTTGTTGATTGATAGCGCGAATTCCCTCCAGGTCTGGATGTTTCCCAAATACCTTTTCCATACGCGTAGCCAGGCTTCCTTCTTTTAAGATAAATTCAATGGTCTCCTGGATAGCGCCACTCAATGTGCTTTTGTAACGAGCATAGAGTTGTTCCCATAATTCTACAAGCGAGCCAGCTGAGTTTGAAAATCCAAAAATTTCGGCCAGCTCTGGGTATTCTATCTGGGCTTTTTCTCCATGCTGGATAACCGCTAAAAATTGTTTGGCCAGTGCATCGGTTTTTAGGCTTTGCAGGCGGATGGCATCCTGACCCTCTAATTGGCAGAGGTCCTTTAATACCTCTACAAACAGGCAAAGAAGGGCAATATCTACTTTGGGTGCTTCCTGGTTATCAATAATCCTAATTTCAATAGCACCGCGGTCAAAGCGCGCTATTGCTCCACGCGAGTTCAAAAAGTGATGGTCTAAAATACCGTGGGTATCAAAGGGCCTGATGGCATCCTGTATAGGAACAAAAATCTGGGAATGATAATCGGCATGGGAGTACACAGACTCTGGAATTACCAAGCCTGCAATAATTGGAATTTTTGCCTGGTTTTTACGGTAGTACTCCAGTCGGGTATCCTTAAATCCAGTGAGCTTTCCATCTAAAATGGGTGTGGATGCGCTTAAGGCTGGAATAATGGGTAAAAGAGCCCGGATGGCGGAATGCAGGCGCTTAAATTCCTCATCGCCCTGAAAAGGAAGGTTGATATGCGTGCTTTGCAGATTACTCCAGCCGTGACCCTTGCAGTTAAAAATGCGGTTGTAGAGCTCGTAAATCTCATTGTGCTCGTGTGGCCAAATTTGAGTTTCGGTTAAGGGGTCAACCGTGGGATGAGCTCCTCCAGGCATTAAAATGGCTTGGTGTTTCTCTAATATCTTATTGATTTCCCTAATATTCTGGTGAAAACCGTTTAACACGGCCTCCATGGATTTTACCGGGCCATTGGTTTTTAACTCCACTACATGAGAGACCAATTCATTGCTCCAGGCAATGTCTCCATTATCGTAATCGGATGTGTAAGTGCCGGTAGTTTCCATAAAAATCTGGTCGGCAATGGGCCTAATTTTATGGCTTTGGCGATCCACAATCATGTATTCCAGCTCTACGCCAAACACTTCAAAAAGCTTATAACTCATGGCTTAATTTGATCTTGAATCCTGTTTTTAATGCTGGTAATAATTCTCGTGTAAAGGCCATTTCCCGCAATAACATCTTCAATACCGTGATCGATATTCGGATTGTCGTTTACTTCGATAATCACCGCTTTTCCCTTACTTACTTTAATGTCCACCCCGTATAACCCTCGTCCAATTACCTGAGTAGATCGCAGCGCAATTTTCCTAACCTCATCGGGAATTTCCTCAATGGGGACACATTCAAATCCACCCTCTACCTCTTTCTTTATTTTGCTATCCCAATTATAAACCTGCCAGTGGCCTTTGGCCATAAAATATTTGCAGGCATAAATAATCTCGTTTTCTAATACGCCAATCCTCCAATCAAAATCACTGGGTAAATACTCTTGGGCAATAACCAGTTCCGATTGACTCAAGAGTTGGGTTATTTTTTCGCGGTATTCTTCCTCTGTTTTCGCTTTAGAAACCCCCTGAGAAAAAGAGGAATCTGGAGATTTTAATACACAGGGCAAATTCAGTTCCTTAAGCACTTTGTCTTTATTGTCTTGATGTACAACAATGGTTTTTGGTGTAGGGATTTTGTGCAGTTTAAGGAGCTCTGCCAGGTACACCTTATTGGCGCATTTTAAAATGGAATCGGGGTCATCAATTACAGCTAGACCATCTTGTTGGGCTCTGCGGGCAAAGCGATAGGTATAGTGGTTTACAGCTGTGGTTTCCCGAATAAATAGGGCATCAAACTCCAGGAGGCGAGCATAGTCGTTTTTTGAGATTAACTCTACGTAAAAGCCCAACTTTTCTGCCGCATCCACAAATTTCTGTAAGGCTTTTTTGTTGGATGGAGGAGCTTTTTCTTGCTCATTCACCAGAATAGCTAGCTCAAACTGAAAGGTGCTTTCTTTTTGTTTTTCGTATCGGGTTTTTTGGAAATAGGCCGTAGCAGATTCCCACACAAAATCCATGTGCGATTCTGGAATCTCCTTAAACGGAATTGTTTTTAGGCTCTGCAGGACCCACTTTTTGCCGTTATGAGAAAACTTCGCACGCATAAAAGGCGAGCTAAAAACCCGGTGTAACTCATGACTGACTTTATCGTATTGCCTGGCCAGGTTTCTACCGAAGTAAATACTCAGCACAAAATCTTTGGATTTTAAACTCTTAAAGCTGCGTTGGATAATATCATCCAGGTTATCCGACACATTTTTCACCATCCCGGTGGTATTTAAATCCTGGATGTTTTTAACGTTTGGAATGGGTCTATGCCCACGTGCTTCTGCCATTAATGAGACATAGTAGCCTTTGGTCTGATAACGGTATTCGGTAGATAAATTAAAAACACGAGCCTGCTTAACCTGCGACCATGCCGGATTAGTCAAATATTCCCTGGAAGAAATAATGTCACACTGGTCTAGTTTTAATGGCCATTGTTTGGGGTTTCCCACCACCAAAATTTTTCTCAAAACGGATCAAATTAGTAGGTGGAAATGTACAATACAGCTACAACAATATCAGCGAATTGATGCTTGCGATTTGCACAATTTATAAGTTGCCTGGAATCCAGGTATGCCAAGTGGGAAATGGCAAGGCCAGAAACTAATTCGCCTCTATTGCCTCCAGCATCTTACTCTTAAAGCTTAGGTATTGCTTTATTTTTTTTCGGGTATAGGGATTGTCAAAAGAGAAATTATCGGTGTTTTTATCAAATAGCACCAAGCCAATAGGTTCTTGCAGAAGTTGATAATCAACACCCTTAATAATTTCTGGAAGGGAGATATCGATGTTTAGCTCAAAACCCTCGTTTTTCAATTTATCGGGAATATTTCGCGTATCAACCATCAGGCTTTTTGAGGCTGTTCCCTGAAAGGAATAAAAAATAAGCAGGTCCTTATCGTAGGGAAGAAACATTTCCATGTAACCCAAGCTATCACTCTGGGCCAGGCCTAGGGTGTCGTTTTTGCTAAGCGCAAAAATCCTGGCGCCTGCCAAAGGCTTTGTGCTGTTTTCCAGCTTTAAGACTCCTTTTAAAACAATGGGAGTAAAGGATTCAAATTCCTGGCTAAAAAGCCCTTGGCCAAAAAAGCTAAGAAGTAAAACGAACAACCAAATCCGCAGCATAATCCAAAGCAAAAAATAATCTTCAAAATGAGGAAAATATTTTCTACCAGGCTAGCTAATAGGCTGTTTATTAGAGTCTATGTTGGATGAGTGGAATGGAGAAAAAAAATCCTTTAGGCGCTTACAGATGCGCGCACCAACTTACTCAAGGCATTCTCCAGTTTTTCAAAGCACGCTTTTATATCCTCGTGTTTTGCAGTACCTACCGAGAGTCTGAACCAAGGGGAATCTTCCGGTGCGCCAAAAGCGTAAAAGGGCACAACTGCTAAGCCAGCTTCATTCAGCAAAAATTGTGTTACCTCTTGCATGTTTTGTAAGGGTTTGCCTTCAAAACTTTTTCCACACAAATCAAATTTAACGGTGAGGTAAATAGCTGCTTGTGGGGCTATTGCATCTACTGGAAAACCTTTGTCTTTAAGCCCTTTCATACCACCGTAAAAGGCACTTAGACGCTCGTGGATTTCCTGCTTAAAACCTCCCAAAAATTCGTTCAATTCTGTAAGGTTGGAGAAGTAAGCGGCAGAAGCTACCTGCTCTGCTTTTGGCGCCCAGGCACCAATGTGGCCCAAAATGGATTTCATGGCATTGATCAGTTTTTGTGGACCAAATGCCCAACCCACTCTAACCCCAGTTGCTGCTAAAGACTTGGAAAGTCCATCAATGTACAGGGTGTAGTCCTTCATCTCCGGACATAAGCTAACAGGATCCAGGTGTTTCGTTTTGCCGTGCGTAAGGCTCCAATAAATTTGATCGTAAAGAAGGTAAACGGGTTTCCCATTCCCTCTTTTACGGTTTTCCTCTAGTATTGCTTCGCAAATATCTCGGAGGTCTTTTTCGCCAAATACGGTTCCGGTTGGATTAAGGGGTGAGCACAGGGCCACTAATCCCACCTGAGACAAATGCGGTTTTATCTCCGCAGCCGTTGGCATAAAGTTATTGGCCGCTGTAGTTTGGATGGCTATTTGTTTGGCCCCTGAAAGGTGCGTGTAGTGGTTGTTATTCCAGGAAGGAACAGGAAAAAGTACCTTCTCATCTTTTTCTACAATGGCTTGGTAGGCTGCGTAAATTAATGGCCTTGCTCCGCCGGCCACCAAAAATTGCTCGGGTGGATAAGTTAAATGCTGTTCTTGCGCAATAAACTGCGAAAGGCTTTTTCTTAATTCCGCAATACCATTTGCAGCTGGATAGTTGGTTTCGCCTTGATTGTAGGCATCTATGATAGCTTGCTTATATTTTTCGGGAATGGGAAAAATCTCAGGATCAAAATCTCCAATGGTAAAATTGTAGATTTCCTCACCCTGACTAATTTTTTCTTTAATCTCTCCTGCTAGCTTAATGATCTCCGAACCTTTCAGGTTCTCGGCCATGGAAGAAAGCTGTGTCATATCCCTAAAATTTTAAGGCTGCAAAGGTAAGACCTTATTTTTATTTTGCAGGAAATAAAAACACAGAATCTTATTGGTTGCAGAATGAATATTTGTGTTGATTAAAGAATAAAATTGCGCAAATTATGCGCTAAACAGGAAGTTTAAACTATCCAATAATGGGGTCCACCTCGTGTTTGCGCCTAAGTACCTCGATAGTTTTTTCTTCGCTTGGATCGGCTCTCCATTCCTCCAGCAGTTCATCGTGGCCGCGAAGTAAACTCTTCATTACAGGATCTGAAATGGCATAATGATGCCCAGTTTTTGCAAGCCAAATGAACAGGTTGTAGGAATCTCGGTGTAGATCCTCTATTGCATCTTTTGCTAGAACAACTCCAACCGCACCAAACATAATGGCGGCAACAACTACTTTTCCATTGCCTCGTTCCAGAGCAGGAGGAACGTCCCTGAAAAAACCGTAATTCCCATTAAAATCCGCTATTTCTATCAGGTATTTAGGGCCTTCCCGGTAAACCGTAGAGCTTAAATACATGAGGCTATCTCCCTGAAAAATGTTAAGCCATTTCACCTGTTCATCGGGGTAATAGTGCAGTAACTTATAACGTTTTATTCCTGTCCATTTTGTTTCTAGCTCTGCAATCTTGCCCTTAATTATTGTTGACTTTTTGCTATTCAATTCCTCTACGTTGCGATAACAAATCAGCGTGTCTTGATCTATATCCTTGCGCTGCGCCAAACCAACTAGAGGGGCTGCCAATAGGAAAATTATTAGGAGGCGGCTAGCCTTTATGTGTGCGGGCATTAGAGCATATTTTAAAGGGATGCTAGCAAATGCTTCATATTCACCTTAGCATCTACAATCTGCGGCAGTTTATTAATCTCTACGCGGTCTTGTTGCATGCTATCTCTTTCTCTAATCGTAACCGTATTATCTTCTAAACTCTGGTGGTCTATGGTAATACAATAGGGAGTTCCAATGGCATCCTGCCTGCGGTAACGTTTGCCAATGGCATCTTTTTCATCGTATTGCAAAGCAAAATCCAGCTTGAGTAAATCAAAAATCTCACGGGCTTTTTCGGGCAATCCATCCTTTTTAAGCAGCGGCAGAATGGCCACCTTAATAGGTGCCAAAGCGGGTGGAATGTTCAGCACTGTGCGCTCAGATCCATCCTCTAATTTCTCCTCTTTGTAAGCCGCAGAAAGAACTGCTAAAAACATGCGGTCTAATCCAATAGAGGTTTCTACCACATAGGGGATATGCGACTCGTTGTCATCGTTATCAAAGTAGCGCAGCTTTTTACCGCTGTATTCTTCGTGTTGTTTTAGGTCAAAATCGGTGCGGGAGTGAATACCTTCCAATTCCTTAAAGCCCATGGGGAAATTAAATTCAATGTCGGCAGCGGCATTTGCGTAGTGGGCTAGTTTTAAGTGATCGTGAAAGCGGTAGTTTCCTTCACCAAGGCCAAGAGTTTTATGCCATTTTATGCGCTGAGATTTCCAGTGCTCGTACCATTCCATTTCGGTCCCTGGTTTCACAAAAAACTGCATCTCCATCTGTTCAAATTCACGCATGCGAAAAATAAACTGGCGGGCTACAATCTCGTTGCGAAAAGCTTTTCCAATTTGGGCAATGCCAAAAGGAATTTTCATCCTACCGGATTTGTATACGTTTAGGAAATTCACAAAAATCCCTTGAGCCGTTTCTGGGCGCAGGTAAATTTTTGCCGCTTCGCCAGAAACCGATCCCAGTTCGGTATTAAACATCAGGTTAAACTGGCGAACCTCGGTCCAGTTTTTAGAGCCTGAAATGGGGCAAACAATGCCTTCTTCCTCAATGAGCGCTTTAATGTCGGCAAGGTTTTCTTCTTCCAGCCCTTTTTTTATACGGGCCTCTATGGCGTCTATTTTTTGCTGGCGCTCAATAACACGGCCGTTGGTGGCTCTAAATTGTGCTTCGTCAAAGGCATCGCCAAAACGTTTTTGAGCCTTTTCAACGTCTTTGTCGTTTTTCTGGCGAATTTTCTCAATGTGTTCTTCAATCAACACATCGGCACGGTAACGCTTTTTGCTGTCTTTATTGTCGATTAACGGATCGTTAAAGGCATCTACGTGGCCAGATGCTTTCCAGGTACTGGGGTGCATAAATATAGCTGCATCTATTCCCACAATATTTTCATTGAGGCGCACCATGCTATCCCACCAATATTTTTTGATGTTGTTTTTTAGTTCCACACCGTATTGGCCGTAGTCGTAAGTGGCGCTAAGTCCGTCATAAATTTCACTGGATGGAAATATGTAGCCGTATTCTTTGGCGTGCGATATAATGTTTTTCAGTAGATCCTCTTGCATAGCGCAAAAGTAGAATTGTTGCATAATATATTGCCCATCATTTGGGAATTCCTACACTGGGATAAACAAGGTTTAGCGTCCTAATTTTTTCTTGATCATGGGTATTCTTATTGATCCATTTCAAAGATTATTATTTAGAGAAGTCTAAACCCCTCACTTAACCTTCGCTCTAAAAAAGATTAGTTGAGACTTTTGTTTTTAGGCATACAGAGAGGAAATTGAGCTAATTTTGACAGCTAATTCTAATTTATAATCCCATGAACCTTGCTTTTAGATACGCTATGATTTCCTATCTGAGAAAATACTGGGTGTTGCCAGGTTTTTCAATTGTGATTTGGCTAAGTGGGATAAATATCTCTCAGGCACAAAAAATAGCTGTCAATATTCAGCGATCGGATGTAGAGTTTTCTAACCGGAATGCAGATCCGACAAATCTTGGACATTATATGCAAACCCATTACCCACAAAAGCATGAAATTATAGAAAGGATAAACCGGGATTACAGGGAAGGTGAGGAGTTTTTAGCTTTAAAATCCTTGCCTTTATGGACTGGATTTACAGGTAATTATTACCCCAATAAATTCAATTTTAAGGATGGCTCTATTCAGTCTGCTATTACAGTAGGATATGGCAGGTTAAATATTTTGGAGGCTTTTTCGAGTACTTTTTATAATGAAGACTTTGAGCTGGAAATATTCAGAACAGAAATGCGAATTTTTCGGGAATATTTAATCTTGGGAAATCAATGGGACTTTCGATTTGTCCAATACAAGAAAATGGACTTGGGTGGAATGATTGGGATTAATTACAATTTTAATGTGGCATCTAATGCTTTTCTGCATGCCCAAGGGTCAACCAAATCTGGTGCCACGATTTCACTCTCTGATGAAGAATTTACTTCTGTAAAAAAATCTTTTTTCAACACGGCTATAGGACTTTATACCTCCATTAGCCTAAATGATTTTATTCGATTAAAGGGAAGCTTTGGAATGAACCAACTCTATTTTGGGGCTAACTCCTTTGTCCCAAATTCAGAAATAATTCCACATTATGGGTTTGCTGTGATCTTGAACATGGTAAAAAGAGGATCAAATTAGTGCCCAAGAATTTTCAATAGCAGAAATTTCATAGTAAAAGCTTAGCCAATGATTAGGCAGGCTAGAACTTGAAAGGTGATTTATAGGTGAATTTCTAACTACGTTAGACGCCACCATTAGATTCTTGGCAAGAACTTTTTTCCCCAATTAATTTTTCGATCTTTTCCAACCAGAAAGCAAAGGCTATGAAAAAGAAAATCGGAATCATTGGCTCCGGGATGCTTGCACAAACCTTGGCTAACGGATTTTTAAAGGAGGATCCAAATTTTCAGCCTGGGAAATTATACCGGGTTTGTTTACGCTTGGGCTACGATTTCCAGCAGTATAATTTTCAATGCAATGAGCATAGAATAGACTTGGAACCGATGCGCTCTTGCGTTACTGTAAGCACCATCAATTAATGCGGGGAAAATTTCTACTTGCTTTTGTATGCTTGTGTTTGAGACTTCTGGCTATTGGGCAACCAGTAGACATAGGTACTAGTCAGGCTACATTTATTTGTGCCGACATGGAAGGCGTGAAAATTTCGGGGCCTTCCTATTTGGATGAGAAATTCCTATTGGACTCAGTTTTTTACTATCACCCAATTCCGAATTCCCCGAGCCGTGTGTTCAATCAGCAGTTTAATCTGTTTGTAATCGATGATGTGCATAATTTTTGGGTAGCTGGATATAATGCTACTGGCATGCTTGGAAATGGGTCTCGGGAAAGTCAATCTGCATTAGCGCAGCATCCTTTTTTACCAAGGCTGGAAACACTTGTCCTTTTTTCGGATGGATATTCTGCCTTAGCAATAGATCGGGAATTGGGGCGATTATTTCTCTGGGGTTTTGTTAATGACGAGCTTTTTTGGAAAGATTCAGTCATCTCAGAAAATGAGTATCTGGAACCCTTGCATATTTTTAAGGATTTACCGCCACTAAAGGATGTAAAAGTTGGAAATACCCACGGTTTGGTACTAAGCACCGATGGATTGGTTTTAGGTTGGGGGCAAGCAACTGAAGGGAGGCTAACGAGCGATTATAATGGTTTTATAAAACGCCCACGCTTGCTCAACTTTACAGGAATTCGCGAAATTTCAACGGGTTGGGAACACTCCCTGGTCTTAGATTCTGCGGGGGTAGCTTATGCTTTTGGGTTAAACCTGTACGGGGAATGTGGTATAAATCCAGACTCCATCTATTTTACAAGCGATCCACACAAATTACCAGTTGAAAATGTAAAAGCGGTGGCAGCAGGCAGATCCCTAAGTTATGTTTTAGATGATCAAGGAAAGGTTTATGCCTTTGGTTTAGGTTCTTTTGGTGGCATGGGGAATGGAGATAGTGTGGTTGTGAACTTCAATCCGAATCAGGTGCCTTTTCCTGAGCCCATTCAACAAATCGTAGCTAAAGATCTTGCTATGGTGGCCATTGGTGTTAGTGGTAATTTCTATGTTTTAGGTTTAGACAATGGGCGCTTTGGACAAAATACAACCGATGCCAGGTATTACAGCCCTCTCTTGATAACGCCAAGCTGTTCATCAACGGCCATTCATGATCATGTCATTTCTTCCATACTAGTTTATCCCAACCCTTCAGAAACAGGAATATTCCAAATCCAAGGCCTTCCATCTAATCAATACTGGGAGGTATATGACGCCTTGGGGAATTTGGTACTGCGGGGAAATACACGTCAAATTAATTTGAGGAATGCCAGTAAAGGCATGTATTTTTTTAAATCTGTCGGTCTGAGTAAAAAATTGTTTGTACAGTAAGGTTGGGAGGCAATTGTTCTGTTGAATGTCCTCAAGAATAGTTACTCAACCTAGATTATTGTAAATAGCTGTTTTCCCCCAATTAATTTTTCGATCTTTTCCAACCAGAAAGCAAAGGCTATGAAAAAGAAAATCGGAATCATTGGCTCCGGAATGGTTGCACAAACCCTGGCTAACGGATTTTTAAAGGAGGATCCAAATTTTCAGCCTGGGAAATTATACCGGGTTTGTTTACGCTTGGGCTACGATTTCCAGCAGTATAATTTTCAATGCAATGAGCATAGAATAGACTTGGAACCGATGCGCTCTTGCGTTACTGTAAGCACCATCAATTAATGCGGGGAAAATTTCTACTTGCTTTTGTATGCTTGTGTTTGAGACTTCTGGCTATTGGGCAACCAGTAGACATAGGTACTAGTCAGGCTACATTTATTTGTGCCGACATGGAAGGCGTGAAAATTTCGGGGCCTTCCTATTTGGATGAGAAATTCCTATTGGACTCAGTTTTTTACTATCACCCAATTCCGAATTCCCCGAGCCGTGTGTTCAATCAGCAGTTTAATCTGTTTGTAATCGATGATGTGCATAATTTTTGGGTAGCTGGATATAATGCTACTGGCATGCTTGGAAATGGGTCTCGGGAAAGTCAATCTGCATTAGCGCAGCATCCTTTTTTACCAAGGCTGGAAACACTTGTCCTTTTTTCGGATGGATATTCTGCCTTAGCAATAGATCGGGAATTGGGGCGATTATTTCTCTGGGGTTTTGTTAATGACGAGCTTTTTTGGAAAGATTCAGTCATCTCAGAAAATGAGTATCTGGAACCCTTGCATATTTTTAAGGATTTACCGCCACTAAAGGATGTAAAAGTTGGAAATACCCACGGTTTGGTACTAAGCACCGATGGATTGGTTTTAGGTTGGGGGCAAGCAACTGAAGGGAGGCTAACGAGCGATTATAATGGTTTTATAAAACGCCCACGCTTGCTCAACTTTACAGGAATTCGCGAAATTTCAACGGGTTGGGAACACTCCCTGGTCTTAGATTCTGCGGGGGTAGCTTATGCTTTTGGGTTAAACCTGTACGGGGAATGTGGTATAAATCCAGACTCCATCTATTTTACAAGCGATCCACACAAATTACCAGTTGAAAATGTAAAAGCGGTGGCAGCAGGCAGATCCCTAAGTTATGTTTTAGATGATCAAGGAAAGGTTTATGCCTTTGGTTTAGGTTCTTTTGGTGGCATGGGGAATGGAGATAGTGTGGTTGTGAACTTCAATCCGAATCAGGTGCCTTTTCCTGAGCCCATTCAACAAATCGTAGCTAAAGATCTTGCTATGGTGGCCATTGGTGTTAGTGGTAATTTCTATGTTTTAGGTTTAGACAATGGGCGCTTTGGACAAAATACAACCGATGCCAGGTATTACAGCCCTCTCTTGATAACGCCAAGCTGTTCATCAACGGCCATTCATGATCATGTCATTTCTTCCATACTAGTTTATCCCAACCCTTCAGAAACAGGAATATTCCAAATCCAAGGCCTTCCATCTAATCAATACTGGGAGGTATATGACGCCTTGGGGAATTTGGTACTGCGGGGAAATACACGTCAAATTAATTTGAGGAATGCCAGTAAAGGCATGTATTTTTTTAAATCTGTCGGTCTGAGTAAAAAATTGTTTGTACAGTAAGGTTGGGAGGCAATTGTTCTGTTGAATGTCCTCAAGAATAGTTACTCAACCTAGATTATTGTAAATAGCTGTTTTCCCCCAATTAATTTTTCGATCTTTTCCAACCAGAAAGCAAAGGCTATGAAAAAGAA
>JBMYJC010000016.1:0-14277 GCA_049594055.1 Luteibaculum sp.
AATATTTGAAGGGGAGAATCGTATGATGGTGAACTCGCCCAAGGTGGCCACTTACGATTTAAAGCCCGAGATGAGTGCCCTGGAGCTAGCAGATGCTGCTTGTGAGGTGATTGAAAAAGATGCGCCAGATTTTATTTGTCTCAATTTTGCTAACCCAGATATGGTAGGGCATACAGGAGTTTATGCTGCCATTGTAAAAGCGGTGGAAACCACAGATCGTTGCCTGGAACAAGTGTATCGAAAGGCTCGCGAGCACAATTACAGTTTGGTAATTATTGCCGATCATGGTAATGCCGACCAAGCGTTAAATGATGACGGTACACCCAACACGGCACATTCTGTAAACCCCGTGCCCATCATTGTTCAAACCTCAAAAGCAGAGGCTTTGCAAAATGGTATTCTGGCCGATGTGGCTCCAACTATTTTAGAAATTATGGGGGTGGATAAACCAGAAGAAATGACTGGGAAAAGCTTGCTTATCTCAAAACAGTAAAACTTACTATCACATCTTTTCGCTGCGGCCCACGCTCTGCAATTACCTTAGCTACATAGGTCCCAAAGACAATCTCTCCAGTTCCACGATGTTTTCCATCCCAGGTTTTTCCCTGTTGGTCGGTGTAGAAAATTTGATTCCCTAAGCGGTCAAAAATCCACAATTCAAAACGATCCAATTCGGGAGCGGAGACTAGAAATACATCATTTAATCCATCACCATTCGGGGTAAAAGCTCTTGGAACATATATCGGTAGTGGTGGACCTATTATTTTGCTTAAGCTGTCTGTACAGCCTGCGGCATCAACAATTACCAAGCTCAAATCGTGGTCGTTGTAATCCGTTAGCGGAACTTCCACATTAAAATCTCTGGAAAACAATAGGCTATCCAAATACCAGAAAAATTCTGGTTGTCGCGCACTGCTGAAGTTATTCGCGATCACTTTATCCTCCCTGTACACCACTTCAAAATCTGCTCTGGGTTGGTAGGCATCTAAAAAATAGGTGAGGGTTTTTTCTGAACCACAAAAATCTTTGGCTATTAATGTGATGGTGGTATCGCGGGTTGGAGTGAATATTCTACTCGTAGCGCTGCTATCAAAAGCATCGGGCCATTGGGTGTAATAGGGTTGTCCTCCGCCACTGGCGGTCCAGGAAACTTCTACTGAGTTTCCTAAACATATCGCGGTATCCGTCCAATTTTGTACCGGGCGGAAAAAACTAAGGTCTTCATTATTGATTATTATTCTCTGCCGCTCTACGGTTCCGCATGCATCTATGGTTTCAATAAAGTAAGGGCCATCGGGAAAATCCATGGTGGAATCAAGTTGCAAAGGAATTCCGCTTCCAACTATGGTTCCCCATACGTTATATAAGGTACTTGTAATAGGCTCTGTACCGCCTAAAATTGAATCTGGAGGAATGACTTGAATTTTTTCCGGACAAACAATATCATATCGGGCAGGATAAAAAGCCCTTAAGGGATCGCCAGCTTTCAACTTTAGATACCAGGATTTCCGCTGAACCAGGCTTGAACACGTGTCTCCGACTTCTAACTCAATAATATCTCCTTCAGCTGGATTACTCACAGTAAGGATGCTGTCTTTCTCATTTCGGGGATTTCCATTGTCGGTCCAGCTGTACTTATAGAATCCATACCCTCCAGTAACAACGGGGGTTATTTGAACAATGCCAGTTGTACAGGAAACCACCAGTGTATCTTGTGCCGGGCCAGCTATTTCGTGTTCCCGGTAATCTAAAATGCGGTATGCAATAAGCTCATCGGTAAAACAACCGTTAACCGGAGATAAGCGCAAAACCAAATTTTCAGCGTTTTCCGCCAATCCATCATTTAGAATTTGAAATATCAGGTCTTTCCTTCGTTCACCGGGGGCGAAAATCAGTGTGTCTGGTAGGTCTGAAATATCGTTGAAGTCGGCTTCTGAGCTTGCGTCTAATTGCAATAAAACGGTATCCGGGAAATTTATTCCCTGCGCCCTGCTTAAAGAAAGGCTGGCGTTTCCGCATCCTTCAACGTAGTTCTCAGCATCCACCTGAAATGTACTTCCCTGGGCAATCTCAAATTTGCTGGAGCTAAAGCTGGATGCTTCTATTAAAACGGCACTATCATAGGTTCCATCCTCGCCATCGGCAATGGCCAGTTTAAAATAATGCTCCTGGCAAGACTCTACTGCTAAACTTACCTCTATAAGCACGGTAAATCCATCGTGGTGGGTGTTAGCAAGACCATTTTGGTTGTCCACATAATACTGGCTGTTTAGGTCTTCATTGATGCTGCTCACTGTAATGGCCAAATCCTGCTGCGGTACTTGAGCAAGGTTAATGGCTCCATTAGGAAATTGAGCGGGGGCAGAGAAGGGACCATTTAAACCTGGGCCCGCAATAAAAAATCCGAAAATATCATTGAATTGTGAGCCTACGTATTCTGGATATTCCTCGGAGGCAAACGCAAAACGAAACTTGATGGAATCTCCTACTGGAATAAAATTAAAAGATATGGATGCTGCATCGGTGGTAATATTGGGGGGAGTATTTCCCAGTTTTTGGGCCGTTTCAATTGCCAAACGAGTTAAGTCAGCATCACCGCCTCCCTGGTTGGCTCCATTGGGAATATCGTAACTGGCTTCTCCGGCTAAACCACTTCCACTCAAATTATTGGCTCTATCCACAGCTTCGGCATTACCTGAGCAAATAACAATGCCGCTGTCCATGCCAAATTCAACATCTCCACCCGTGAAAAAACCAAACTGGCTGCGTGAGCCATACCAGCTAATATTACTAAGGCTAACTCCTCCGCCAACCAAAATTTCGGATGCTAAATAATCTGGGTCGCCATTGTTCCCAGCGCTGCTAACAGAAAACTGGCCTTTTGCCGTTAAAGCCAGGGAAAACAGAAACAGGAAGAAAGCGGTTTTAAATTCCATACATCCTAATTACAACCAAGGCCGGCAAGGGTTTTCCGCGTTTTATAATTCATACCTTTGGCCCCGATTTTAGCAGCATATGAGCAAAGTACAAGATTATATCCAAGAAAATTTACCTCGTTTTCAGGAAGAATTGTTCGATTTATTAAGAATACCTTCCGTGAGTGCCGACCCAGCTTATCGGGAAGACGTAAAAAGAACCGCAGCGTTTGTTAAAGATTCTTTAGAAAAAGCGGGCGCTGATGTTGTAGAAGTAGTGGAAACCAAAGGGTTTCCCGTTGTGTACGCAGAGAAAATTGTAGATCCTTCTGCGCCAACAATTTTAATCTACGGCCATTACGATGTGCAACCGCCGGACCCAATGGATTTATGGGATAGCCCTCCATTTGAGCCAGTTGTAAAGAAAACCAAGTTACACCCCGAGGGAGCCATTTTTGCACGTGGCGCCTGTGACGACAAAGGACAGATGTTTATGCATGTGAAGGCCTTTGAAGCCATGGTGAAAACCCAGGCCTTGACCTGCAATGTGAAGTTTATGATAGAAGGGGAGGAAGAGGTTGGATCTGAAAACTTAGCCAGCTTCCTAAAATCGGAAAAGGAGCGTTTAGCTTGTGATGTAATTCTGGTTTCTGATACTGCCCTGGTAGCCAAAGATGTTCCAAGTATTACGGTTGGATTACGCGGTTTGAGTTATGTACAAGTTGAGGTAATTGGACCCAATAGAGATCTACACAGTGGTGTTTATGGAGGAGGTGTTGCTAACCCCATAAATGTGCTGTGTAATTTAATCGCCAGCCTTACCGATGCCAGTGGTAAAATAACGGTTGCGGGCTTTTATGATAATGTGCAGGAATTAACTCCGCAGGAAAGGCAGGCCATTGCGCAAATTCCTTTTAGCCAGGAAGCTTACAACGAAGACCTGGGCATTAGAAATGTTTTTGGAGAAGCAGGTTTTTCAACGGTTGAGCGTACCAGCATTAGACCAACCTTGGATGTAAATGGTATTTGGGGTGGATATACTGGTGAAGGGGCTAAAACGGTATTGCCCTCAAAAGCGCAAGCAAAAATTAGCATGCGTTTAGTCCCCAATCAAACCCCAGAAGAGATTACCGAAAAGTTCAAAAAGCATTTCGAGAGCATTGCGCCCGACTACGTAAAGGTTAAAGTTACGCCGCATCATGGAGGAAATCCTGCAGTAGTGCCTGTAGATTCTGACGAGTACCGAGCGGCCGCTAAAGCCATGGCAAAAAGTTTCGGAAAAGATCCAGTTCCTGCCCGTGGCGGTGGGTCTATCCCCATTGTTTCTTTGTTTGAACAAGTTTTAGGAGTAAAAACCGTACTAATGGGCTTTGGTCTAGATACAGATGCCATTCATTCTCCTAATGAGCACTACGGATTATTCAACTTTAGAAAAGGAATTGAAACCATACCCGAGTTTTTTACTGCCTATGCAGATCTTAAAAATAACTAGATCGCTTTGTCCATTTTTACTATTAGTGCTGAGCTCTTGCGCTGTGCAGGATCTCAGTTTTAAGAAGGTGGATATCGATAGAATTGAGAAAAAAGAAGGGGGCAGGCTGGTGCTTGCCAACTTGCAGATTGAAAACCCCAACAGAGTTGGGCTTAAGGCCAAGAGTGCAAACCTGGAATTACGTAATGGTCCTCTGTCACTAGGCACATGCGCCTTGGTGGGTAAACCCAAACTTCCCGCTAAGCAATTGGCTTTGGTGCCCATTCAGTTGGATGTGCAGAGCGATGCCTTGGTTTTAGGAGGAATACAACAGTTGGGTAAGCTAATTAGTGGAGGCAAAGCAGGATTGGAAATTAAAGGAGAAATAAAGGTTTGCGCATTAGGAGTTTTCTGCAAAACCTACGATGTGGACGAAGAGCTAAAATTGAAGCTCTAGCAATTACCTATGAAATTATTCTATTGGATCCTTATTTGGATATCAGCAACTGGGATTAGCACGCATCATCCCCTGGTTATTTTTCCCGATCAGGTTTTTGAATACCCTTATTTTGGCCCGGAGTATATCCAACAACACCGAATAAAGAACATTCGAATCTCTACCAGTAAAAAGTTTGAGGGTAGGCCCATCTACAAGTTAAGTCAGGTGGAGGATCTGGAGTATAGCAAGCAGCATAATTTAATCTCTCGCAAGATTATTTTTGAGGCTTTAGCCGATACGCTGGAAACTATCATCGGTTGGAATGTAGACCATCAACCGCTGCGCATTTTAGAGAATACCGGCAGTTATTGGGAGTATTCCATCATAGATTGGCAACAAGGCTTTCCCAAAAAAATACAGATTGATCAATACCCCGATCGGGACGCAAGTGCACTAGAAGCCTTGGTTCATGTGGGGAGCGGCATTGATCAAACCATACATTGGACCTCCAGCACCTTGGGCAGTCAATTGGAATTTGAATTGCATGAGAATTACGGCCAAGAACTGGGTAGGATAAACCTTTCGCCTTACAACCAACCATTAGAGTTTGCCGCCCACGATATAGCCTACAAAAAATCCTCCCGCTACATATACTCCTATAACAGTGCTGGACAGATTAATTCGGTGAGAACCTCGGGTCGTATTGCGTTTAGGAATTACGTTTTTGAATACAACCCAAACGGCAGTGTGAAAGAGATTAAAGCCTACCAACAGGAGAAGCTGCTAAGCCTTACCGATTATTTCTACAATGAGGAGGGGACTTTGCGCAGTATTCTAACTACCAGGATGGATACCAAGGAAATGACCATCAAGGAATTCAGGTATTCCTTCTATTAAACTTGGGCTTGGCCTTAATGGCAATAAAGTCTTTTAAATAAAAGGGCTCGAAGTAGGCTAAATCGCAGAAATCTTCCTTTTCAAATCTCCTCCACCCTATGGTTCCCATAAAGCGGGCCGAAGGATAAATTCCACTCACAAGTTGAGCGGGAGCTTTAAATTCCTCCCGAAATTTTTCTGCCCCGGGGCCAATAGCTAACACAGGTTTTGAAAAGATTGCGGAATTTTCCTCCAAGATCTTGGCTTCAATCTTAGATTCTGCTTCGCCATGCATTGAAAAGCTTTGGGTAAAAACCTCCCTGCGCCTGGCATCCAACATAGGGAGAATTTGTTCCGCTGAGTCTGTTTTATTTGGTAGCCTATTGAGATACATTTCCACCATGGCTTCTAAGGGATTTATAGCAATGAGCGGAATGTTTAATGCAAAAGCAAAACCTTTAGCGGCAGCTACCCCAATGCGTAATCCAGTGTATGAACCTGGACCCTCACTAACCAATATGGCAGATAAATCTTTGGGCAAAACTGCTGCTTGCTGGAGCACTTCACTAATGAATACATGAAGTTTTTCAGCATGATCATACTCCTGATCATCAGACTCCTTAATTGCTATGCATTCCTGCTTTTTAAAAAGTGCAACCGAGCACACTTTGGTACTAGTTTCTATAGCCAGTAAAAGAGGCAAGGCTTAGTCTTTGGATGTAAAGAGGTCTTTTTTATCCACTTTGGTAACCACGGTTTCATGCGCTAACTCCCGTGAAACGGCCGCATAAGGCCCAGTGATTACAGAATGAGTAGTATCCACACCAGTTTTTACGTAAATAAAGCGGCTGTCCTGGATGCCAGTTTCAACTGGGCGAATGATTGCTTTTCCACCCTCGTATAGAAATACACATTCGAATTCCTCGCTTTTGCCATCTTCAGCAGCTAAAGATTTTTTTACCGAGAATTTAGAAGAGTCCGTTCTTGTGGTAACAGCTTCAATAGGAACCGCAATCACGTTTTCTTTAGTTTCCGTTAAAATATCCACATTAGCCGACATCCCGGGTCTGAATGGACTGAAGGTTTTTGGTTTTCCTTCCATCAAGTCCTCGTAGGAGCTGGGAAGAAGCGTGATTTTAACCGCAAAATTGGTTACCTGATCCGTTCCTAATCCAGAGCTGGTTGCCGCATTGGCAATCTCACTCACCAAACCTTTAAATTTTTTACCCAAATAAGAATCTACTTCAACCAGGGCGGTATCGTTTAAGGAAACACGAATAATGTCGTTCTCATTCACATCTACATGTACCTCCATTTTATTCATGTCGGAGATCCGCATCATTTCGGTTCCAGCCATTTGGGCAGTTCCAACTACGCGTTCCCCTTCTTCAACCGCTAGTGAGGAGATGGTTCCGTCTTGTGGGGCATAAATTTCCGTCCGGTTTAGATTGTCTCGAGCTTCTTTGCGCGTAGCCTCGGCACTTTTTACCGAAAACTCAGCAGCTTTGGCACTCTGCTCAGAAGCCTGTACCTCTGCCTTGGCAACCTCAAAGGAGGAAACGGCATTGTCAAATTCCGATTGTGAAATAGCTTGGCTCTGGAATAGCTCTTGATTACGCTTAAAGGTTTTCTCTGCGTTTACAAACTGCGCTTTTGCTTGGGCCAATCTCGCATTGGCAGAAGCCAAATTTGCGCGAGCGGTATTTAGTGAAGCCTCTGCACGGTTTACTGCCGCGATGTAAATATCAGGGTTGATTTTTACCAACAATTGGCCAGCCTTTACCTGGTCTCCCTCTTTTACGGCTAACTCAATAATCTCTCCCGACACATCAGATGAAATCTTTACATCCTGGGCAGGTTGAATTTTCCCGTTTGCGGTAACTTTTTCTGTAATGGTTACCAACTCAACTTTAGCTACCGTTACTTTTTTACTGGTATCGCGATTTTTATTGGCAAATACAGCTACCACTAATAGAAGTGTTAAAGCACCTCCAATAATCCACCAGAGCTTTTTTCCTTTCATGCTTTCTTAAAATGAAATGTTTTGTCCTTTGTAGAACTCAAGAACTTTTACCTTAAAAATGAAATCGTATTTGGACCTAGACTGTTCCAATTGAGCATTTGCTAATCTAACCTTAGCATCGCTATACTCCACCTGATTAATCAGATTTTGCGTGTAGCGAATATCTGCGTATTTAAAAGCTTCTTCAGCCGCAGCTTTCGATTTCTTGGCTGCTTCAAAACTTTTTAATGCAGCTTTTGCATCTGCATAAGCGCGTTGAATGTCTTGCTTTAAGGTGTTTTTAGCTAATTGTAAATCGTAGTTGCTGATAGCGGCATTTAGTTTTGCCTGCTTAACTGCTGTCCTGGAAGAATACCCGTTAAATAGCGGCACCACCAAAGAAAAACTCAAACTCTGGTTGAGGTTATCAGTAAGCTGGTCGCCAAATTCTTTGGTTTTAAAGTCTTCATCTCCAAACTGAGGCTGGGATAATACGATTTCCTGTCCTTGCACAAAACCTAGAGATACTTGAGATGAATCGTCAGGAACTGCTCCATCTCTAAGAATTCGGTTGTTACCCGAATAACCCGAACCGTAGGAGCCGCTTGCAGTTAACCGCGGTAGCGTTCCCCCTTGGGCGATATCCAAATTTTTCTCGGCACTCTTTACCCGGTATTTAGCCGCTTTAATTTGTGGAAGATCCTCTACGGCCATCTCGTAAATCCCGCTGGGTTTTTCCGTTAAAAAAGAGGAACTAACTTCCAACATCTCTGGTTCTTCTACCAAAATACTCTGCGAAGGATCTAACTGTAAAATTTGGTACAAGCTTAAATAAGCCAATTGCAAATCGTTTTCGCGCTGTACCAAAGTTGCCTCATCCAATGCTTCCTGAGCTTCCGCATCTAAACGGTTAGATTTTGGAAGGTTTCCAGTAATTACGAGCTGACTCACGCGCTCGCGCTGTAGCCTGGATATTTCCAGCTGATTTTCTGCTATTTCCAGCAAATCCTGGGCAAACAACACAGAAACATAAGCATTGGCGATGTTAAGGGCTACATCGTTTTTTACACGATCCGCATCGGCCACACTGGCCATAAAATCGTAGTTCGATTTTTTTATCTGGTTAATGCGCTGAAAACCATTAAAAAGAGTTAACTGGGATTGCACCCCCAAACTGTTGGTTCTTACCCTTGTTGTAGCAAATTGGTTGGTAAAGGGGTCAATAGTTTGTCCCCAGTTGTACCCGTGTGTAGCCGAACCATTTAAGGTAGGCAACAAATTCAATTTGGCTTGGGTTTGGTTGTGATGCGCTATTTGAGCCCGAAGATCGCTCTGTTTAATGCTCAAATTGTTTTCCATTGCGTATTCCACGCACTGCTTTAAGCTCCACGTTTCCTGGGCTTGCAACTGCATGAAAAAAAGGCTGGTTAAACACAGCAGCAATAATCTCATAGTTGGGCAAATTATATTCGGTTGCGAATATACCAATTCAAGTGGTGGAGGAACTACCGATTATCACCCACATATACTGTCTATCTAAAAGTTTACACAAACGGCAAGGCAGAGTTTTTTACGCCAAAGCCATTTGGTGCAGGGGACTCAGTTGCTTTAGTGCAGTTTTTACCGAGTTTACACCGTCCATAACCAAATAGAGCTTGCCGTTTTTCTCTTTTAATTTGGATTTGTTGCCGTGTACCTGTACAAATTGCAAGACTCCGGTAAAGGCCTCGGACTGGAAATACATGGAATTCTGATCGGCAATAAAGTAGCCCAACATTTTTCCGTGCTTAATTTTGAGCTTTTCAAATCCGATTTCTTTGCCTATCCAGCGAAGTCGCAGTGTATCTAACAACTCCAAGGTTTCGGCTGGAATGTCACCAAAGCGATCCCGCAGTTGATCTTCAAAAGCTTTTAATCCTTGCTCATCAGAAATGTCATCCAACTCTTTGTACAAGTTGAGACGCTCGGTGATGTTATTTACATACCAATCGGGAATCAGCAATTGCAGATCGGTTTCAATTACACACTCCTCTATTGGGTTGGCAGCTTTAGCCGTATTTTCCTTTTCGAAGAGGTCTTTGAATTCATTCTCTTTTAGTTCCCTTACGGCTTCATCAAGGATTTTCTTGTAGGTCTCAAAGCCCATGTCGTTTATAAATCCACTCTGTTCTCCTCCTAACAAATCTCCAGCACCTCGGATATCTAAATCTCGCATGGCAATGCTCATCCCGCTTCCTAAATCAGCAAACTGCACCAAAGCCTGTAAACGCTTACGGGAGTCGTCTGGTAAGGCGTGCATGGGAGGGGAAATTAGGTAGCAAAAGGCTTTTTTATTGCTTCGTCCAACGCGGCCTCGTAATTGGTGTAGGTCACTTAATCCAAAATTTTGGGCATTGTTAATAATAATGGTGTTAGCGTTGGTAATATCTATGCCCGATTCAATAATGGTGGTGGCTACCAAAACATCAAATAATCCATCGGTAAAATCCACCATGGCCTGCTCCAACTTGGCTCCATCCATTTGTCCATGCCCAATTCCTACACTAACGCCGGGGCAAATTCTTTTAATCATTCCAGCAACTTCTAGGATGTTCTGTACCCGGTTATGCACAAAAAATACCTGCCCGCCTCTAGAAACTTCGTAGGTTATAGCATCTCTAATTCTTTCCTCATTAAATGGAATTAATTCCGTTGCTACCGGGTAGCGGTTGGGCGGAGCTGTATTAATGATGGAAAGGTCTCTGGCTCCCATCAAGGAAAACTGAAGTGTCCTTGGAATAGGCGTTGCTGTTAGGGTAAGGCAATCTAGATTGGCGCGTAGGGTTTTTAGCTTGTCTTTCACTGCCACCCCAAATTTTTGCTCCTCATCGACGATCAGTAGTCCGAGGTCTTTGAATTTAACGTCCTTAGAAATAATGCGGTGGGTGCCAATCAGGATATCTACTTTTCCTTCCGCTACTTGTTTTAAAGTTTCTTTATTGTCCTTGCTGCTTTTAAACCGATTGATGTAGGCTACTTTTACAGGGAAATCCTGCAACCTGGCTTTAAAGCTCTTGTAATGCTGTAGGCTCAATACCGTTGTTGGAACCATTACCGCCACCTGTTTGCCATCGGTTACTGCTTTAAAAGCTGCGCGGATTGCAATTTCAGTCTTACCAAATCCAACATCCCCGCAAATAAGCCTATCCATGGGGGTTTCGGTTTCCATATCGGCCTTTACGTCTTGCGTAGCTTTAATTTGATCTGGGGTATCCTCGTAAATAAAGGAAGCTTCTAACTCGTTTTGCAAATAACCGTCTGGCGAATATTTAAAGCCTTTGGCTGCGTAGCGCTTAGCATAAAGTTGGATGAGGTCAAAGGCTATTTCCTTTACCTTCTTCTTGGTCTTGTTTTTCAGATTTTGCCAAACCTGAGAGCCCAACTTATTGATCTTGGGTTGACTTCCTTCCTTACCGGTGTATTTAGAAATGCGATGCAAGGAATGGATGGAAACGTATAAAATGTCATTGTCTCGGTAAACCAAGCGAATGGCCTCCTGTTTTTTCCCATCTACATCAATGGTTTCCAGTCCTGAGAAAGTACCTATACCATGGTCAATATGGGTGACAAAATCTCCTGGCTTGAGCTGTGAAATTTCCTTAAGCGTTAAGGATTGCTGGTTTTTTTTGAATCCTTCCTTTAACCTAAAGCGGTGGTAGCGCTCAAAAATCTGATGATCTGTATAGCAGAGTAATTGGATTTCATGATCCTCAAAGCCTTCCGCTAAACCAAGCGGAATAGGTGTAAAATTCACCTCTTTTTGCTGGTCTTCGAAAATGCGATATAGGCGTTCTACCTGCTTTGTATTGCTACAAACAATAACGTTGTCAAAGGCCTTCTCTTTGCTCTGTGTGAACTGATCGTAGAGCAGGTCGAAGTTTTTATTGAAACTGGGCTGCGGCTTTTGGTTGAAGGCAATAGTTGCCTTTGCTAAGCGGTGTTGAATACCAAATTCAACGGTATTAAAACCGAGGGCTTTTTTCGCGAAATCTTCAGAGCTGCAGTGCATTTCAGAAGGTTGAGCCCTTTTTGTTTCGCCCTCTAGTTTATCGTACTGTTTTTGAACCTGCTCCAGGCCCTTATCTATTTTGCCAAGAATCAGGTCAAAGTCCTTCATCCACAGGATGCTTTCCTCGGGAATAAAATCCAGGAAGTTCTCTCTAATCTCACTAACCCGCTCCGATTGCACATTGGGGACCACCGTGGCCTTGGAGACCTTGCGTACAGAACGCTGATCACTAGGATCGAAAAAACGAATGGATTCAACCTCGTTTCCAAAAAGCTCAATTCGGTAGGGATCTTCTTTGGCGTAAGAATAGATGTCTATAATTCCCCCGCGAATGGAGAACTGGCCAGGTTCGTACACATAGTCTACCCGTTCGAAACCAAAATCCAGTAAAAACTCATTGATAAAATCCGTGTCATATGATTCGCCAACGTTTAGGGCCAGGGTGTTTTCAGAGAGTTTTTTCTTAGAAACTACTTTTTCGCCCAAAGCCTGCGGGTAGGTTACCACAACAAAGTTTTTTCCAGAGGCAATTCGACTTAATACTTGGGCACGCAAGAGGACATTGGCATTGTCTGTAACCAGCTCCTCGTAGGTTAATTTGCTGGAATCGGGTAAAAAGAGCGGCTTAAGAGCCTCATCTGTATTTTCAAGATCATTTAAAAAGTAGGCAGCTTCTTCTTTGTCGTTTAAAACAAATACATGGTTCTTTTTTGAGGAGCGCAAAACAGCCTGTGCAACCATTGAGGCTCCAGATCCAACTACGCCAGATAAACCGCAATGTGTGCCACGGTTTTCAACATTTCTAAGCAGGAGTTCTACTTTGGGGTGAAGAATGAATTTGCCTAAAAGGTCGTTTACTTGCATGCTTTATTCCGCGGCCGATTTCTCGTATTGCTTGATATAACCCTCCGCCTCATCAACAAGTTTCTCAGAACCAATAATTAAGGGCACGCGCTGGTGTAATTCCGTGGGAATGATGTCCAGGATCCTCTGGTTTCCATTGGACGCTTTTCCTCCCGCTTGCTCAATTAAAAAGGCTAGTGGATTGGCCTCGTAAAGCAATCTTAATTTTCCGTTGGGTGCACTTTTAGTGGCGGGATAAAGATAGATTCCACCCTTTATTAAGTTCCGGTGAAAGTCTGCTACCAATGAGCCAATGTAACGGGCGCTCATGGCTTTTCCATTCAAGTTTTTATCCGTTTTACAGGCGTGGATATAATTCTGAAGCGCAGGGGCAAAATCGGAGAAATTACCCTCGTTTATGCTGTATGTTTTCCCGCCCTTAGGCGATTGCATGTTGGGGTGCGATAAGCAGAACATTCCTAAAGCAGGCTCCAGGGTAAAGCCGTTTACACCATTACCTGTAGAATACACTAGCATGGTAGAAGATCCGTACACCACGTAACCGGCAGCCACTTGTCTATTTCCAGCTTGTAAAAAATCTTGTATCGTACAATTACCACCTTTTGGAGAAACTCTTCTGTAAATGGAAAAGATGGTTCCTATGGAAACATTTACATCTATGTTGGATGACCCGTCTAGCGGATCCATTAAGACGATGTAGTTTCCGTTAGCATTTAAGCCGTCTTCGGGTCCAATAAAGTGGTCATTTTCCTCACTGCCAATTCCGCAAACCTCTTTCTGGGCTTTCATGGCATCTATAAAGCAATGGTCTGCAAAAACATCCAGTTTTTGCTGTTCTTCTCCCTGTACATTGGTGCTACCAACTGCACCAAGAATGTTATTGGTTAAGCCAGCACGGTTTACCTCCCTATTTACAATTTTTGCAGCCGTTTGTATGGAACTCAATAATCGAGTTAGTTCTCCGGTTTCGTATGGAAAGTCGGACTGTTTGCTGATGATGAACTCGGAAAGGGTGGTTACTTTAGCCATGGAAAATTTTTGCGAAAATAAGAAATGCCAAAGGTTTAAGACGTATGGAATTTAAAGTGCGTGAGTCCAGGAGAACTGATGTACCTCAAATACTGGAACTAATAAAAGAATTGGCCCGCTATGAGAAGGCGGAAGAGGAGGTAGCTATTTCTGAGGAAACGCTTATTAGAGATGGATTTGAAAAGGAAAGATGGTTTACCTGTGTGGTAGCCGACATAGCGAACACCGTTGTGGGTTTTGCTCTTTTTTATCCCAAATATTCAACCTGGAAAGGTAAGGCTCTGTATTTGGAGGATTTATTGGTGAGCGAAAAACACCGCAGGGGCGGGATAGGGGAAGAGCTATTTAAAACCGTAGTACAGCGCGCCAGGTTATGGGGCTGCCAACGCATGGAATGGCAGGTATTGGATTGGAATGAACCGGCTATTGAGTTCTACAAAAAAATGGGTGCAGACCTTGATCCTACGTGGATCAATGGAAAACTTTTTCCTAATGATTTTAGTCGAATTCTTGGAGCGGAAGAATTGAAGAGCTGAAAGCTAAAAGCTAAAAGGGCCAAGCAGGAAGCTGAAAGGCTGAAGTGTTGAAGAGTTGAAACGTTGAGAAGTTGAAAAGCATAAAGCTAAAAGCGCC
>JBMYJC010000017.1:0-14114 GCA_049594055.1 Luteibaculum sp.
TTTAACATAGTGAAAATCAACGTATATTACTTAGCTGCTGCAAATTTTTCGTTTACAACATCCCAGTTAATTACATTGAAAAATGCATTGATATAATCAGGTCTTCTGTTCTGATAATTTAGGTAATATGCATGCTCCCATACATCTAGACCTAAGATTGGAGTACCAGGGCATTCTGCAATGTCCATAAGTGGATTGTCCTGATTGGGTGTAGAACATACCTCAACTTTTCCTCCAGGGTGGGCACAAAGCCAGGCCCAACCAGATCCAAACTGAGTTGCAGCGGCATTGGAGAATTTTTCCTTGAAGTTTTCGAAACTACCAAATGCATCATCTATTGCTTTTGCTAGATCTCCTGATGGTTTTCCACCTCCATTTGGGCTCATTACTTCCCAAAACAGGCAGTGGTTATAATATCCACCTCCATTATTTCTTAGTGCACCATTGGACATATCCAGGTTTTTTAATATGTCTTCGATGGATTTTCCTGATAAAGGGGTTCCTTCTACAGCGGCATTCAATTTAGATGTGTATCCTGCATGATGCTTTCCGTGGTGTATTTCCATGGTTTTTGCATCTATGTGGGGTTCTAATGCATCTTTCTTGTAAGGGAGTTCTGGTAGATTAAATGACATATTTTAAAATATTTTTTTAAGTATTTGCTCAAATATAGGAAAGCACATTTTTTAGACTCCTAAAAAATTTTAAGATTTGCGCAAAATTTTAACGACACAAAAAAAGTTATGAAAAAGGTATTCCTATTTGCTGCCCTAGCTGGTATGTTTGCTGTTTCTTGTGGTGGTAACACTGAAGAGACTCAAGATTCTTCTTCTGTAGAGCAAGAAATGGACGAAAAGTTCGATGAAGCTGTTGAAGAAATGGAAGAAACTGCTGAAGAAGCAGGAGAAGCTGTTGATTCTACAATGGAAAAAGTAGAAGAGAAAGTGGAGAAAATGTCTAAAGACGACCACAAAGATCACAATCACTAAGATTTAGATCTGTTTTCATGTAGTATTAGCCCCGCTTTTGCGGGGTTTTTTTATGCCTTTTCACAGAGAAAAATTAATTCACCCTTCATGAGGCAAAATTTTTCTGTTAGCTCTGGACCAATTTCTTGGGTGTAATCCACCGTGTTTACCTTAAATCCTGCCTGTTCAAGTTTTTTGGGGTAATCCATTCCAAATAATCGAACGTGGTCTTTTTGCCAGTAATGCTTAAGGCGGTCTTCTTCGGATTGAATGGCAGGATCTTCTAATGTTTCATTTCTAGTTACATCCAATGGCACCTGAAAAATTCCCCATCCACCTGGTTTCATAATGCGGTATAACTCGGCCATACACTGGCTGTCGCTTTCTACGTGTTCCAATACGTGGTTGCAGAAAATAACGTCAAAGCTGTTGTCCTCAAAAGGAGCCTTGTGCAAATCCATTTTTACATCGGCAATGGGAGAAACAAGATCTGCAGTGGTGTAATCCAAATTTTTTTGCTGTTTAAACTTGTCCAGAAAACACTGCTCGGGGGCTATATGAAGCATTTTAAGTTTTCCGGCTGTAAAGAAGTTGGTTTTGTTTTTTAGAAAAAGCCACAACAAACGATGACGCTCTAAGGAAAGCGAGCCCGGACAAAGCGCATTCTCGCGAATCTTGTGTGCCCCATAAGGCAGGAACTTTCTGTAGGACCGCTCCTCAATTGGGCAGGTGTACTTACTTCCAGCGTACCATATCCTTGCAAATACACGATAAGGGTAGGATAGAATAATTAATAGTGGTCGGGGAAGTTTGGTTAACAAAAAATGAAACATCCGATAGTGATATTAGCTGTTAATGAGAAGCTTTTATGCCCAGGGCTTCTTCTACATATGAAAAGGTGGAAAGAATTTCTGGCAAGCCATTTACTATAGCCACATTGTGTTCAAAGTGAGCGCTTGGAAGTTTATCTGCCGTGGCAATAGTCCAACCATCTTCAAGCTGCTTAACTTCCTTTACCCCCATATTAATCATGGGCTCAATGGCTAAGGTCATCCCGTTTTTAAGGAGTGTTCCCCTGCCTCTTTTACCAAAGTTGGGAACCTCGGGTTTCTCGTGAAGTTCCGTGCCAAGTCCGTGTCCAACCAATTCTCTTACTACGCTGTAGCCATTGCTTTCGGCATGGTTTTGAATGGCAAAAGCAAGATCTCCTATGCGATTTCCAGCTCTACAGGCCTCAATTCCTTTGTACAAACATTCCAGGGTAGTATCTACCAACTTTTTTGTAGCGGGATCAACTTCTCCTACGCAAAATGTATAGGCGTGATCTCCATAATAGCCATTCATTTTGGCGCCACAATCTACCGATACAATATCACCCTCTTCTAAGGGTGTGTCAACGGGTAATCCATGCACTACCACCTCATTGGTTGAAATAAGCAAAGTGCTGGGGCATCCATATAAACCTAAAAAACCGGGTTCTGCTCCCTGGTCTCGAATGAACTCTTCCGCTAGTTTGTCCAGCTTTTTTGGAATGGCTCCAGGTTTTATCTCCTTGGCAATCATTCCCAAGGTTCGGCTTACTACCAATGCAGATTGCCTAATTAATTCTATTTCTTCAGCGCTTTTCAGCTTAACCATCAGCTAAATAATTTTTTCCAGATGCTCTTGTTCTGTTGTTGGGGAAAATTGTTGTGGGCATCTGGGTTTTTAAATTGGTGCTTCAGTTCACCAGACTCTGGGTGTAGCGTTTGCCAGATTTCCCCCCAACCAATAAATCCACCCACATTGCGGTCGTCTATAAACAGATCTACATCTAACTTTCTGGGAATTGCATCCGACCATGCATCCGATTCCTCAGGATGATTTTTATTGACAGCATAAAACTCTATGCCGTTTTTCCTACAGTATTCAACCGCCTCTCTTAAATCCTCACCAGTGCGATAAGTCCATAGGATGAGGGTATGCCCTTTTTTCTGGAGTTGACGTAAGGTTTCAAATGCAAACAGCATTTCGCGGCCAATTGCAGGGTATTTGTGTTCTACAATGGTCCCATCAAAATCTACTGCTATTCGCAAGGTGTTTTTCTCCATTTAGGCCTCTCTAATTCGGGGGCAAAGGTAGGCTTTTTGTTTGCTTAAGCTTGCTTACAGGGCTGTAGAGCGATTGGTTGCTTGAATCTTTTGGGGTATGAAGCTTATTAAGAGCCATTTGCATAAGGCTTTTTTTGGATTGGAATAAAAGCAGCAAAACTTCCTTAAAAATTTAAAGCCTTGAATGCTTTTTGGCCTTCGTGTTTATCTTAGCCTCCACATGCTTAAGTTTAATCTGGATTTTATGAAACGACTGCTCTTTTTATGCATTGCACTGTTCTGTTTTGCTTGTGCTCCTACCGAAAAACAAGCACACGAAATTGTTTTAAGCCTGAAGGGTGAAATGCTGTTTAGCGGAGCTAATACGCTGCAGATGCCTGTTAAACACAGACCCAATAACCTAGTGGCAGATGCCAACCTTGGGGAAGTTGAATTGGAAAGTGTTGGGGTTAATAAGGTTAGCATTTCACTCACCGAAGAGCAACATCGTATTGTAGAGAGTGTTTTACTGCAAGTAGTAAGCGATCAGAATGAAATGATAACTCTGGGAACCTTGAGCCCTTTACCCGATGGCACAACTTTTGATCTAAAACTAGCCGAGGACCTTGATTTACTTCCTTACTTTAAGGACAACGGAGGAGCCTGGGTTTTAGACATTAATCTGAGTGAGGATTACATGGACGAGATGCAAGTAGATGCGAGGCTTAATTTAAGTTTGAATTACACCGATAAATAAACACAGATATGAGAGCGATATTTTTAGCCTTAGTGGGCATGCTATTATTAAGTCCTGTTTTTAGCCAGGATAAAGCCGATAAATTAGTTGGAGTTTGGCAGCCCAGTGAAGGTACCAGCTACATTAAGATTGAAAAGATTGGCAATAAGTTTTTTGGAAGGATTGTTTGGTTAAAAGAACCATTAAACGATGCTGGAGAGCCTAAAACAGATAAAAACAATCCGGATGAATCCCTGCGAGAAACACCTCTAAAAGGTTACAGAATACTAAAGGACTTTGTTTACGATCAGGAAGAGGGGATTTGGAAGGATGGAACCATTTACGATCCTAAAAATGGAACCACCTACAATTGCAAGATTGAATTAAAGAAGGAGGATCAGATTGAGGTTAGAGGTTATGTTGGAACCACTGCTTTTGGAAGAACCGATGTGTGGACGCGATTGGTTAAAAAGAAGTAATGGATCAAATCAATACCCTAGGAATAAACAAGAAATGCCCGTTTTGCGGGCATTTTTTTTGCCTCTAAAATTCCAGCTTAAGGGCTCACATAGCTTATTCCAATCTGGAAATAAATGGGGTTGCCCAGGGTGTTTTCTATGAAATAGGCCTTGTCGTTGCCAAAGGGTCTGGCAAAGTCGCCACCTTCGTCTAATTCATAACTGTAATTGATGCGGTAACCGGTTTCCAGGCTTATCCAAAAGAAACCGCTAAGTGCGCGCTGATAAGTTAAACCGAGTAATATCTCAGAGCGTCTTAGTTCTACATCTTCTGCAGCCAGTAGCGCATTTTTAGCTGGCCCATTGGGAATTCCAACGGCATTGTTAGAGAAATTGTCAATGCGGTAGGTGTTTCCGTTCACATTAAATCCAAAACTCAGTACTTCTTGAGTGCTAAAGCGGTAGCGGACTAGGGCTCTTGCGGGAAGTAAGGCTTCCATTCCCCAATTGTCATTAAAGGTTCGGTAGTAGTAGGCAATAGGAACATAATTTAAAGCTCCGCCTAAATAGGTTCTGGACAGTCCAAAGGCGTACATCAATTTATCAGATGCTTTCCAACCGTACAAAGCCGCAATAGGAACTCTGGTTGTATTGAGGGGCTGGAAGTCGCCAAACGCATAATTCCCGTTGATGCTAAAACCTACCTGGCCAAGAATAAAGTTCTTGGAGTTTAGGGGCTTAAATACCGTAAAAAGGGTGTTTAAACTGCGCAAACCCACCCCAGAAACACTTTTAGTAAAAGGATGGGCGGAGTTGTTTTCCTCAAAATTATAGTGCTGCTCGCTGTAAGTAAGATTGGCGTTTATCAGGATATTATTCCTGCTTATGATAGGCAGGTTGGTAATGAAACTCCACCCATGTGTGGCATTGATATTATTTTCCTCTGCAATGTTTTGCGCATCCTCTCCAACCAGATTACCAGCTGTAAAATCATGGGGCGCTTGAAAAGTGTATTGCAAACCCACCAGCGTAGTGGGGAGCTGGCCCAAAACTTTGTTTGTGCAAAAGGACTTGGCGGGTTCTGTTGCCAGCTCAAAGTCGGAGAAATCAAATTCGTCTTCCACAGTGGTACTATCCTCTTGGGCGTAAGCCATATTGCAGAGGAGTATTAAGGCAAGGAGTACTTTTTTTGTCATGCTGTTGTTTGAAGCCCTATTAATCGGAATTCAAATATAAAATTTGACCTCTTTGTCCAGCCTGATTTTATGCTGCTTCCATTTTATTCCGAAATGGTCAAAATGTCTTTTTAAGAAAGAAAGAGGAAATCTTATGCTGGATACTTGCGTTTTACGTCTATTGGTGGGATTTCTTAAAAGGTACTTGGCCTATTGCTAAAGATCGTAATGAAATCTACACTGAATTACCAAACACTCGAGATGCTCATTAAGCTCTAGAATTTGGTAAACTAATCGGTGCTCCGCAGTTATTCTTCGGGACCAGTATCCCCGTAATTCGTATTTAAGTGCTTCTGGTTTCCCAATACCAGCGTAAGGTTCATTCTCTATAGCCCTAAGTAATGAAATGATCCTCATTTTAATTTTCGGGTCATTTTTTTCCCAAAACTCAAATTGTTGTTTTGCCTCTTTGGTAAAGCGAAACTTCATTCTACAAATCGCTCTTGGTCTAAGTCAAAACTTACCGTGTCTCCAGTCTTGACCTCCTCAATAGCAACCCTTAAGTGCTTCCTATTTTCTTCAGTTGAGAGTAAATGGGCCGTTTCGGTTAGTGCATTATATTCTTTGATGGACATAACCACCAAAGCATCTTCCTCTGTTTTTCTGGAAATAACAAGTGTTTCCAAAGATTTAGAAACCTCATCAAAGTACTTCTTCATGCTCTTTCTAAGCATGGTTGCCGTAATTGCTTTCATGGTAAAAAGTTACGGAATAATGTACGACATAATGTAATTATAGTTTCATTGTAAAGGCAATCCGTTTTCTGGCCAGGTCAATCTCCAAAACCCGTACCTGTACTTGTTGCTGCAATTTCACAACCTCATTGGGGTCGCTTACAAAGCGGTCGGCCAACTGAGAGATATGTACCAGGCCATCCTGTTTTACTCCCACATCTACAAAAGCGCCAAACTTGGTGATGTTGGTAACAATACCGGGTAAGACCATGCCCTCTCGGAGGTCTTCTATGCGCGCCACATGGCGGGAAAACTCAAATAACTTGGCTTTTCCACGTGGGTCGCGCCCAGGCTTTTTTAATTCCAGGATGATATCTTTTAAAGTGGGCAATCCTATCTCTGCAGAAGTAAAGGGCTCCAGTTTAAGTTCATTCAGCAAGGCATCATTCCCCAAAAGCTCGCTGACTTTTTTACCTAGCGTTTTGGCCATCTTTTCTACCACCGCATAACTCTCAGGATGCACGGCACTGTTGTCTAGTGGATTAGCACCGTTGGCAATGCGCAAAAAGCCAGCACATTGCTCAAAAGCCTTAGCGCCTAATCCACTTACTTTTAGCAGGTCTTTTCGGGAGGAAAAAGCTCCATTTTTTTGTCGGTGCTCTACAATGGTTTTACTCAGTTTTGGCCCAATGCCTGAAACGTATTGAAGTAGGTGCTCGCTGCTGGTGTTGAGGTTAACCCCAACGTGGTTCACCACGCTTTCCACGGTTTGATCTAACTTTTCTTTAAGGAGTTTTTGGTCAACATCGTGCTGGTATTGACCAACCCCAATGGATTTAGCATCAATTTTCACCAGTTCGCTCAAGGGATCCATTAAACGGCGGCCTATAGAAACTGCCCCGCGCACAGTTACATCGTAGTTTGGGAATTCCTCACGAGCAACGGCAGATGCCGAATAAATGGATGCTCCGCTCTCGTTTACCATGTACGTTTCTACCTGCTGGGGCAAGCGAATGTTTTTTATAAATCGCTCGGTTTCTCTTCCTGCCGTTCCATTTCCAATAGCAACAGCATCAATCTTGTAGGCCTCTACCAACTGCGAGATTTTTGCTGCTGCCTTTTGTTTATCGTTTTGGGGCTCGTGTGGGTATATGGTTTCGTTGTGCAACAAATTCCCTTGCTCATCCAGACAAACCACTTTGCAACCTGTTCTAAAGCCGGGGTCAATGGCCAGCACTCTTTTAGCTCCCAGAGGGGCGGCCAAAAGCAATTGGCGCAGGTTTTCTGCAAACACCTGGATGGCTTCTAAATCGGCTTTTTCTTTAGCGGCATTTTTAAACTCGGTTTCTATGGAAGGAGCCAATAATCGTTTGTATGCATCTTTTATAGCCAGGGCTACCTGCTCGCTGGCCTCGTTGTTTCCGCGAAGAAAATAGCGCTCCAGGTTTTCGGTAACCGCTTCCTTTTCGGGTGCAATTTGTAAACGGATTACGCCTTCTGCCTCTGCTCTGCGAATGGCTAACATTCGGTGACTTGGGCAGCGTTTTAGTGGCTCCTTAAAATCGAAATAGTCGCGGTATTTAGAGTCTTGGTCGTCTTTGCCTTTAATTACTTTGGTCTGGATTTCTGCGCTGCGTTCAAAATGCTTGCGAACAATGTCGCGGGCAGCAGGTCGTTCATTGATCCACTCAGCCATGATATCGCGGGCTCCAGACAGCGCCTGGTCGGCATCAGTAAGCTCACCCTTAACAAAACGCAATGCTAGCGTTTCAACATCGTTATGCTCTTGTTTCATGAGCATAGCCGCCAGGGGCTCCAAACCCAATTTTCGGGCGGCATCGGCCCTTGTTTTTCTTTTGGGTTTGTAGGGAAGGTAAATGTCTTCTAATGCATGCTGGTCGCTGCAAACTTCAATTTTGCGCTTTAATTCATCGCTAAGTTGTCCTTGCTCCTCAATACTTTTTAAGATGAATTCTTTGCGTTTTTCGAGCTCTACAAAGGCTTTGTAGGCATCCTTTATTTGCTGGATCTGCACTTCATCCAGTCCACCGGTTTTTTCTTTCCTGTAACGCGAAATGAAAGGTACGGTAGCGCCCTGGTCTAACAATTCCAGGGTATTGGAAATGGGTTTTTCTGCTATTTGCAGGCTATTGGCGAGAAAAGAAATGACTTGCATGCCCGCAAATGTAGGAGAGGGAGGGGAAACATAGAAAAAGGCTGCCACTTCAGACAGCCTTTAGCTCAACTGTTTAATTGCCAAAAATTTATTGATCTCCTAAATTTTAACAATCCATGTATTGCCAAGTTACCTTACGCCCAACTCCTAAGCAACAACTTCGGTATTCCACATTCACATCTCTATCAGGTCCATAAATTTCTTCTAACAAATCCTTAAAATCATCTACATCATAAACTTTTTCGGAATAGATCTTTGGGCAAGGGGCTTCAGCAGGTGTCGGTGGGGTTTGGGTCGTTTGATCCATTAGTTTGGTAACCCTAGCGGTGTATTTAATTTCATATTCCTCAGGGATTACAACCGATGGATTGTGTGTAATTATTTCAATTCTTCCCAGGATCAAATCTTCATTACTAGGCGATATTACTTCTCCATTGATAGCACTAGACATAGCAAAATCAGCTACCTCTTCTAACATTTGCTCCCGCTGATCCTCGGAATAATTGCGTAGAAAAAAGAGGGTTTCTATTTCGAGTTGCTCCGTTATCGAAAACGGATTATTCAGGGCTTCCCTGTGTTCTTGGATGTTTTCAATTTCAGCACCTGGTTCATTAGGGAGTAGTTCTTCAGTTAATTTTTTCTTGGTGCATGCCATTAGCCCAAGAAACATAAGAAAAAACAAGAATTGTAATGCTTTCATTTTACTTAAGTTAAATAGGTTAATAGTTCAGTTATGATCATAACACATCGAAATTAGCAACATGTAAATTCATAAAGAATTCCAAAAATGCTGGAATTTGAAATCCAGGTAAAAAATGTAATTCTAAGGGGTTTAGATGCCCAGCGAAAAAATTGAACTATTAAGATTTCCATCTATGCTTTTTTGTTTATGCATTCTGGGCTCAATTGTGAAAAGTTAGAAGCCGTGGTTAATATTAAATTGAACTGATATAAATTGGCCACATAATGTTTGGTGGAGCACTGCATTTATTCATGTATTAGGAATAAGTTTTTCTGCTATTTGCGGGCTATTGGCGAGAACAAAAATGACTTGCATGCCCACAAATGTAGGAGAGGGAGGGGAAAAATGAATTTAAAGGATTAGGTCTCTAAATCTAAGCAGTACCCCAAGCTTAAGACCACTAAAAGCACTAGTGAAAAGCTGATAGGAAGAAGCTGGGTTCTTTTAAAATGCCACAAACTCAAATTTCAATATTGGTTGGATTAAAACTTAGTTGCACCCATTTTCGTCTAGAAAATCCAAAATTCCAACTAGGTTTTTATGCTGCTTCAAATCCACCGAGACTAAACCTTGTTCATTTAACCTATTTAAAAGACTTTTTTTAGTCGAAAACTCAAAAAAGTGCTCAACCTCTATTAAATTTTCTGGATGTTCTAAATTGAGCAGATACAAATTACTCCAACCAATTCTAGGTTTCAAAAAATCATCTGTTAGGATTTGAAATTTGGAATGACAGGCTAAGGACCTATAAATCTTAAAATCATTCTTTGACTCTTTATAGACTACATAATTGCAAGTATCGGTTTCGATTGCCTGAAAATGAGAATTCTCTTCTGTCAATTCTTCCCAATCTACACTTGAGACAATCAATTTGGAGTTTTCACTAATTGAATTGTCTTTTTGGCCATTATCATCAATTAAATTTAGAATTTGGATGTATGACCACGGATTTAAGGGATTAAGAACTGGGCTTCCAGCGCGATAAGCCGCATCTATATTCGCCTGACCGTGAGCAAAATTGCCACTTAGCAAGTATAACAGCAACCCTGTAAATACTGATTTAAAAATACTCATAACTAAAACTTTTGTTTTGATGAATATCCGCCTTTTAACCAATCGATGCAATACCCCAGATTAAGACCGCTACAGGTACCAATGAAAGGCTAAATGAAGAAGCTGGGTTCTTTTCTAATTAATTAAAACTATTGTATAAAAGTGGACAGAAATTAAATTTAATGCTTGCCTTTTTCTCGGCTCAAAATTTAAATCCGCGCTTAGATCATTTCATTCATCTCCTACCACCCCATTTTATACCTTTGCCCCCTTAAAATCTAAGGCATGTATCGCACACACAACTGTGGAGAACTCAGACTTTCCAATCAACATAACCAGGTAAGCCTTGCCGGCTGGGTACAACGCTCCCGCGATTTGGGAGGTATGACCTTTATTGACCTTCGCGATCGCTACGGTATTACCCAATTGGCTTTTAACATGGAAAGCAACCCAGCTCTGTGCGAACAAGCCAGAAAATTAGGTCGGGAGGATGTAATACAAGTAAGCGGAGAGGTTTGCGAGCGCTCTTCCAAAAACAACAACATTCCCACCGGTGAAATAGAGATTGTAGTAAGCTCTTTGAAGCTTTTGAACAAAGCCAAAACTCCCCCTTTTACCATTGAACGCGATACCGATGGCGGTGAGGATTTGCGCATGAAATACCGCTATTTGGATTTACGCCGGCCCCCCCTGCAAGAAAACCTCAAGCTGCGACATAAAGCTTCTATTGAAACCCGTAAATACCTTGATGCGCAAGATTTCCTGGAGATAGAAACGCCTTATTTAATTAAATCAACGCCCGAAGGAGCACGCGATTTTGTGGTGCCTTCACGCATGAATGCCAACCAGTTTTACGCTTTGCCCCAATCGCCACAAACTTTTAAGCAATTGCTAATGGTTTCTGGCTATGACCGCTATTACCAGATTGTAAAATGCTTTAGAGACGAAGATTTACGTGCCGATAGACAACCGGAGTTTACCCAGATAGACTGCGAGATGGCTTTTGTGGAGCAGGAAGATGTGCTTCGCAATTTTGAGGGTTTAGTGCGCCACCTGTTTCGTGAAGTAAAAGGGGTGGAATTGCCGGAATTCAAACGCATGGACTACGCAACCGCCATGGAGAAGTACGGTTCCGACAAACCCGATTTGCGCTTTGCCATGGAGTTTGTTTACCTGAATGAATTTGCCAAAAACAAGGGCTTTAAAATTTTTGACGAAGCCGAGACGGTAATTGGTATTTGCGTAAAGGGCGGAGCCAATTACTCCAGAAAGGAGCTAGATGCTTTTACCGATTTTGTTAAGCGCCCACAAGTTGGCGCCAAAGGCATGGTTTACGTGAAGTACAACGAAGATGAAACGGTAAAATCCTCGGTAGATAAATTTTATTCGGAAGAAGGCCTTAAATCCTGGTTAGCTGCTGCTGATGCACAAGCTGGAGATGCTTTGTTCGTTTTAAGCGGAGATTTGGCATCCACCCAAAAACAAATGAATGAGTTGCGTTTGCACGTGGCCAAGGAGCAAGGCTTAAAGGACAAAAACACTTTTGTTCCGCTCTGGGTAACTGATTTTCCACTTTTGGAGTGGGATGAAGAAAGTAAGCGCTACCATGCTATGCACCACCCCTTCACTTCCCCAAAAGCCGAAGATCTAGACAAAATTGAAACTGCCCCTGGAAAAATTAGAGCCAACGCCTATGATATGGTGATTAATGGTGTGGAAGTAGGGGGAGGTTCTATCCGTATCCACGACAGGGCCTTGCAGTCTAGAATGTTTGATTTGCTTGGATTTAGCAAGGAAGAGGCCCAGAAACAATTCGGCTTTTTAATGGGAGCCTTTGAATACGGTGCTCCGCCACACGGGGGAATTGCTTTTGGTTTTGATAGACTTTGCGCTTTGATGGGAGGATATGACAACATCCGCGATTTTATTGCTTTCCCTAAAAACAATGCGGGAAGAGACGTAATGATTGATGCGCCCGACCACATTGATGACACTCAACTGGAGGAGTTGTATTTGAAAACCGTGCAAAAAGAGCCGGCACAGTAGTTTAGGGGATGTAAATTGTTAAAGAAAAAGGGCGTCATGTGGTAGTTTCCTCCCCCTTAATCATCGATGAGGGAGAAATGCTTTACTCCAAAGCGAATGGGGTCATTTAGAGCCTTGTCCTCCTTACCAAGGGGGAAAAAGGGGGATGAAAAAAAACCTAAAAATCTAGCGATTCATGCCAGGCAGATAAACCGCCAGATTAGGCAAGCAGTTTCCACACTTTAAAATACCTTTGCGCCCAATTAACTAAAATCGCTCAGTTACTCATATTTCCTTGCACAGAGGAAGCGGAGAGGTGTTAACATGGCATTCCGATTTATACAATCTGCATTCAAGAGCTTCTTGCTCTGGCGCTTAAAAAAGGTGGATCAAAAGCGCTTTGTGTTATTCCTTGCCGTATTGGTGGGAGTTGCATCGGGAGTTGCAGCGGTAGTCATTAAAAACTCAGTACACTTTATTCAATCCTCGGTAGATCGCTTCATATTTCCAGACTACCACAACTACCTTTATTTCGCATTTCCCTTGCTAGGGCTCCTGCTCACCGTGGCCATCGTTCACCATTTTATTAAAGAACCAATTGGTCATGGTATTCCCAATACGCTTTATGCAATTGCCCGTAAAAAATCCATCATAAAACGGGGGAGGATGTTTTACTCCATTATTACCTCTGCCATTACCGTAGGTTTTGGAGGAAGTACAGGGTTAGAGGGGCCAACCGTAGCAACTGGAGCGGCTGTTGGTTCTAACATTGGCCAGGCATTTCGAATGAATTATAAGGTTAAAACCTTGCTCATTGGTTGTGCAGCGGCCTCTTCCATGGCGGCTATTTTCCAAGCACCCGTTGCCGCTATCATCTTCGTGCTGGAGGTGTTTATGTTCGACCTCACGATGTATTCGCTTATTCCCCTGCTTCTTTCCAGCGTTTCTGCGGTTATTACAGCGCGCTATTTTATTGGGGAACAAATCCTTTTCCCTGTAGATCTCACCTATAATTTCGAGTTTATTCAGCTTCCTTATTTCATAGCTTTTGGGGTAATAACCGGACTGTTCTCGCTCTACTTCAAGAACGTGTATTTCGGGGTGAGCAAACTGGTCAATAAATTCCAAAACCGCTATTCCAAAGCGGTTGTTGGTGGTTTATCATTAGGGGTAATGATCTTTTTACTGCCTCCACTTTATGGTGAAGGTTATGAAACTATCAATGCGCTAATTTCCGATCACACAGCTGATTTACTGAATGGATCGTTGTTTTACGCCTTTCGTGAGAATATATATGTAGTGATTCTCTTTGTTGTGGCTCTGGGCTTTCTCAAAGTGTTTGCCACCTCATTTACCTTTGAGGGAGGTGGAATAGGAGGGATTTTTGCTCCATCGCTTTTTATTGGAGCCGCCATTGGTTTCAGCTTTGCAAAAATCATGAGCATTACTGGAATTCAGGATTTACCCATTGCCAATTTTACGTTGGTGGGAATGGCGGGATTGATTGCCGGAGTCTTGCATTCCCCTTTAATGGCCATGTTCCTCATTGCAGAGATCACGGGGGGATACGAGCTTTTTGTTCCACTAATGATTACGGTGGCTATTAGCTATACAACTAGCAGGGTATATAAACGCTATACGGTATACACCGAAGAACTGGCGAAAAGAGGGGATTTACTAACCCGACATAAAGACAAAAACGTCTTGCGCAGGATGGCCGTTGGAAATTACCTGGAGACCAATTTTCAGGAGCTTTTACCCGATTGGACCTTTGGGAAATTGGTGAAGGAGATAGTAACGCGTTCCAAGCGAAATATTTTTCCTGTGGTAGATGAGCATGGGAAGTTTTTAGGCATTGTCCTTTTGGATGATATCCGAGAGATTTTGTTTGACGAGGAAAAGCACGACAACACCAAGGTCTATGATGTAATGACTTCTCCGCCAACCATGATAAAAGCTTCGGATAACATGGAGCAGG
>JBMYJC010000018.1:0-3934 GCA_049594055.1 Luteibaculum sp.
CGAACTACAAGTTCAAAACCACGAACATCCGTGGTAAGCAGTACGTTGAAGTCAACGAACGCATCAAGTTCTTCCGTCAGGAAGAGAAGTACAACCTTTGGGGTAGAATACTTCTCTTAAAGTTAGATTCTCTGCATTATTAAAGGTGCGCAGTAAATAATTGGTTCCGTTTACCAAGGGTACATCAATGATCTGGAATGTTTGCGTTTGAAAACGTGCCGTAGCAGTGGCTACATTGTTTAATTGGATGGGAATTGAATCCAATACTGCCTCACAGGCTACAAAGTTGCTGGGCACTACAACTTCAGCTACTGGATAGGCGGGAAGATTTATACTAAAGGTGTCCTTACAGATACTCTTGGTAACAATGAAATTATATTTTCCTACTAAGCCTGGAGTTAAGCCGTTAATCTGGAATTGTAAGTTGGAAGATGTTACTCCTGGGCCTTCCCACTTGTAGGTAATTCCATTGGTTGAGAAGCCACTGGCACTTAAGGTCACATTAGCTCCAATGCAAGAGGTATCAGGATCTACATCCAAAACAGGATCTGGTAAGGAAATAAACTGAACAGGTTGACCAATTCTGGAATCTAAACAATCATCCGTTAAATCCACCTGGCCTCCTACTTCATCACCGGCTACAACAGAGATGTAATACGTGGTGTTTTCCATCAGTCCAGGTACAAAACCAAAGGTTCCAGTGCGGTTTCTTGCAAAAACATTACCGATGGTAGATGTGGGGCTATCGTGAAGGATAAACTCAAAAATGTCGTCTCCATCATTGATAAATCCACCCAAATAATTTACGGTGTAAAAAGATCCATCACAAATAGTTTGCTGTGGGCCTACACTTATCACCCCAGCATCAGTGGCGCATCCACAACGTTTCCTAATGTTGTAGGTGGATGTTCCACAATTGTCTGCATCAGAAATGGTAATAAAAACCTCTTCCCCTTCTGGAATAGGATCGGTAGTTACAAACCAAATTCCACCCTGCTGAGCCACCGTAGCACCATAGGTAATACCATTAGCTGTAACAACTACATTAAGGGTAGCTGGATTACCATCTCTTACTTCAAACTTAACCTGGTAAAAGGTTTCCGATGCATTACAGAACGTGTTTGGATTAAATATCTCTGGTTTTTTAGTAACCGTTACACTAACACTAGAAACTTCATCTGTACAAGGAGCAATGTTGTCTACCACATAGTTAAAGGTATATGTGCCTGGTGCAACTGGGGTACTATTAAAGGCTCCAGTATTTGGGTTTGTTAGCCCTCCGGAGCTATTCACGTCCACCCATAAACCACCAGGATCGGCACCTGTGAGCAGGTCGTCCAAATCTAAACTGTTACCACGGCAAATACGTCTGGTTGACCCCGTTCCAGCAACTTTATAATCTTCTACTCTAACATCCACCTTGGCAGAATCTGCAACACATGTTCCAGGTCCGGTTACTTTATAGTAAAAGGTGTAAGTACTGGGAGGGAAATTGAACAAATTGACCGTACCATTGGGATTCATCACCCCAGTAGACTCAAAATCAATCCAGGTACCACCCGTATTAGGAATTCCGTTTAGAAAGTCGTCTAGGTCAAATGAGCTGTTGATGTTGTTACAAACTGAGTGCTGTCCATCTTCACCTGCATACGGAGCCGGGTGAATAGTGATACTTACAGTGGTAGAGGCAGTACCACAGGTATTGGACAGTGAATAGGTAAAATCAAAAGTTTTAGGCAGAACTGCGTTCGGTATGTCTATGGGGCGGATGGTGCTGCCGGTTAAGACTCCGCTGGCGTCATCATCTGACCAGGCAGAAGTTGCATTCTGGTCTTGGCCCGTTAACAGCTGAGCCAAATTGTAAGTGGCTATGTTGTTACAAATAACCGGGTCTGGAAGTGCGGTTCCAGCACTAAGTGGTTCTTGCACCTGAACCTGTACAGTTCTATTCGCTTTACAGAATCCTTTGTCTATAAAAACGGTGTATGTTCCGCTATTTACCGTTCCTACATTGTTAATGACCGGGTTGGCATTGGTGCTTGTAAAGCCATTTGGACCAATCCATAAATAGCCATCGGCAGTAGTGTTAGCATTTAATATAAGAGAGGATCCAACACATAAAGGGCTGTTTGCAGTAGGAGTGAAGTTACCGGGATCAATCACATTGATTGTAATATTATCGGTAGCAACACAACTGGGTTTACTATTCTCAAACACCGAAACTGAGTAGGTAGTGTTTACGGTAGGATTAGCAAAAGGAGCCCTTGCCGTTGGATCGCTTAAAGTTGCAGTTGGAGTCCATGAGTAGGTAAAATCCTTTAACTGAGGTTTACAAGTTAAGAACCTCGTATTGGGACGCTGGTTAGAGTTACGGCTATTGTCGGTAATAGCACAATCTGTTGTTGCTAAAATTTTTCTGGCCACTCGCACGGCTGGAAAAGAAAGAAATTGGTCTCGGGTGTAATTTTTAAAGTTTCCAGCATTTCCGTTCGGGGCGCGTAAACAGATTTGTATCACCAGGTTATCCACCCCATTCCAGTTGTAGGCACGATCGAAGTTAAACGTATTGTACCCTGGACTTAGGGTTACCGACTTATTATCAAATACTGTATTTAATCCTGAGGTAATAAAGCTAGAAGCGAAGTCTGCATCGGGTGTACAGCCAATCTGAATTTCAAAGTTTGGGATAGTAGCATCGCCAACAACAGAGGCAATTTCAAACTGAAGTCCTTTAATTTTTCCACCTTCAAATCCCTTATCCTTAAGCTCTTGGGCCTGATAAATGATTTGGCTGCGAACCTGTCCTTCGTTAATATCTCCAAATACATCTGGAAGAGAGGCTCCTTGTGCGTTAACGGATGTTCCGTTATCTAGACCCGCAGTAAAATTAACACTTCCTACCTCGCAGGTTAGGTTGGCAACCGTTTCACAATTAGCCGGAATTTCAACTTCTTGGTTGGTAACTGCAATTAATTGCACCGATTCACCAAGGCATAAATCTGCACTTGGGTTTGCTTTTATTTCTACCGCTAAATCGCACTGGGCATTTACACTGTAGGCAGCAACCCAAAACAGAAGGAAAAAAATAACTCGATTCATAAATCTCACGAGGTGGGGGAGTTTGGTATTTTAATTAACAGGTTTAACTATCAATAGAGACGAACAACTTCCGTAAACAGCTGTCTTTAAGAGCATTATATTCCATGAAGCGTTCATTTTTATCGATAGAAATACATACTTACGAAAAAAAGCCATAGACTACTTCTCCTATCAAAGGTGATAAAAGTTTAGCCCATGGCTTTTTATTTACGAAGAATGTGGTCAGATAGCAGCTAAATACACGCTATTATCAGATAAAATTTTCGGTCGTTCATCGAACCAATTTACCGATAAACTCATTTTTTGCCGACTTCACCAAATAAACGGCAGGCTCCAAACTTTCCACGGAGATACTTGATTTTCCAATCGGCCATTCCATAACTAGTCTTCCCTTCGTATCTAAAAGTATCCATCTTTCCTTGCTATATTTTTCTGATCGATGAATAAAATTTGAGCTGGGGTTAGGCCAAATGGATGGCGAAATTGCAGCAGAATTTTCTTGGATTCCTGTCACCTCATTTGATTCTCCTGGAGTGGCATTTTCTATCTCACCAAAGTTTTCACCGCAGTCTTTAGCAAAGCCCTGAGACTTATTCTCGGTTCCCGGCCTATAATTAACCTCGCTTAACACCGTACCAAATGGACCTCTTAGAATTAGGCTGCCACCATTGGAGTTTAAGCCAAAGTTTAAATGGTTCGGTGCCAATTGCGGTAGGCTGTCTAGCCAAAGAACCATAAAGCCGTTAGGAAATAAAGTAAGCTGATTACTTAACTGGGTCTCTATCAACTGCCCATTTACAACAGTGCTTAATTTGTATCCACCCAAATTAACTCC
>JBMYJC010000018.1:3944-14079 GCA_049594055.1 Luteibaculum sp.
AATTCGGATTGTGAATTTCAATCCACTGTGGAGTGTTGCCAAATGCATCAGGATATGCGCTGTTCTGTAGCATAAGCTCATTAATACACAGATCGGGACTAGCTTGGTTAGCATCTCCAATGGTTATTTCTGTTTGGGCATTTGCAAAACGCAAGTTTCTACCATTCTTCACAAGAAGCCTAAAGGTTTCATTCGTTTCCTTTAAGTCATCCTTTTTTAATCGGATACTGATAGTTACTTCCTTAACTCCTGCGGCTACATCGAATTGTGAAGGCGTTAGAAGTTCGAAGTCGCTGGCGCCAGCCGTTTGACCTAGCAACTCTATTTCAAGTTCTACTGGGCTTTGATTGTTTTTGAAATACAGCGGGATGTCCAGCGTATTGTTTTCGTATTCGAAAAACTGCTGCTGAGTAAAAAATGCGATGGCTCTAGGTGCAAAGGGTAAGGATCCTGGAGTTGCGTAGTATTTTAAACCGTTATTTATGGCAGCCAGGTTGGGGCATGCCTGCCAGCTGCTGCCGATGCTGGGGTTCGAAATAAAATCAATTAGTTCTAAACTAGAGCCATTTCCATCCGCATCTGTGGGCCACCCACCTGCATCGTCATATTCAACGGTAAAAATTCGTTCACCTGCCGAGTTAACTAGAATAAGATCCTCTCCACCGTTGGTGAGAGCTCCATCCCATTCGTAAAAAGTTGTTCCGGGAAAAAGACTTTCTAGCGCAGGAGCATCTTCACCAATTAAAATGAAGTTTCCAGGAGCTAAATTGATAAAGGGCATGTCAAATTCAAATCCTTCGGTAAAAGTTAATCCCCCTAATGTCGCGCTCTGAGTTCCTCCATTGTAAATCTCAACGAACTCATAAGTATCTGTACCGCTTTCTGGTGGATTATACATGATCTCGGTTACAAAAAGTTGAGGCTTTGTGAAGTTTACTGTGATCTCAAAATCAAAGGGAAGGAATTGCGTGGATGCATCTAGGCCCTTTAGGTTATTAATAATCAGGTTGTTTACTTGTCCGGGTGGAAAATTCTCCGACCAGCGAATTAAAGCTGAATCGCCATAGTTTTGAACAAAGGCGATGTTACCAGGAAAGCTTGCATTAAAATTAGCATCTACTAAACTGCTTGGGTTAAGCTCCTTGTTAAATCTCAGGCTTATGGTCTTTTCATCTAAAATCCTTGCTCCGTTGATACTAAACTCAGGAGTGAAATTTCCCAAAAAGCCTGGTGTGCAATAAAAATCCAGCCCGTTGACTAAGCCAAAATAGCTTTGGCATGCAAACCAGTTGCTTGGGTCGTCCTGCCCGCTGTTTGGGTTAATGATTTCGAGGGATGGACCATTGCCATCGGCTGCTACAGGCCATAATCCTTCATCATCATAATTTACTTCTGCGGTTGTTTGGCCTAAAGTGTTGCTTATTGTTATTGTATTTCCACCGTTGCTTAGTTCTCCCGAGGTCCAAACAGCAACAATCGTATTAGCAGGCGATCCAAATGCATCTGTAAAATACTGTCCGTCTTTACAGAGGATAAAAAATTCTCCAGGTGCAATGGTTTGCTGGGGCATAGAATAGGTGATAACTCCGCTTACTTCCAATCCTCCTAGTGGAATTATATAACCCGCGTTATTATAGATCTCAATAAACTCGTAGTCATCCGAGGAGGGGTTGTTGTACATAATTTCGGTAATCACAAGGCCGCCCACTAGAGGGTTAAATATTAAAGTTTGTTGGTAGGTATTTCCAGCCAAAGCATCACCCTCTGCATCCTGAACGTTAGAAACCGTAAGGTTAAACTGAACTCCAATAGGAAGGTCGGAACTTAAAGAGATGCTTACCTCGTCTTTTGCTGAATTAAAGCTAATACCGCTAATGGTGGGAAAACCTGAGTAATTTAGGGCATCAAGCGCGGAGTTTCCCATTTCTTCGGAATAAATGGCTTTTACCGTTCTGACATCCACAATCTGGAAACTAACGCTTGGAATGCTTGGGCCAGCAGAGACAAAGGTTTGACCACTGTTTATTAAATCAAGCGATCTTGCTGTGGGGCCGGTCCACGTGAAATCACTGTAATCGGAGCCACTTCCAATAAGCTGAAGTGACTCACCTTCGGGCGTGCTATTCGATTCACTAACTCCAATATCAGTTGAGCTAATTCCGTCTGCAGCCCCTCCAACACCAGTAAAGGAACCTTCATAGCTCAGGAATTGAATTAGCGTACCGTTTAAATCAAGCGCAATTCCATCTGGTGAGCCGTTCTGCATTCCATTGGTTGGTAGGCCAAACCAAACTGCCCCAAAACCATTTCCCTCATTGGGTATGGAACCGGAAAGCGATATGGTATTGTATACTGAACCGTTAGAACCATTGTATAAAGTAACCGTGTAGTTAGAAAGGTCTGTTCCAGCTGGGCCAGCAATTTCAAAACCTTCGTCATTGTCGGTACTCACATCATCGTAGTGAATTTCATTGATAAATACTGTGATTGGGTTTGCTCCTTTGACCATGAAACCAGAAAAAAGGAGCCCAATTAGGGGGATTATAATTTTCATCTCAATAAGGTTTGGTAGGGCAAAGTATGAGGTTCATGTAACCTTAAGGTTAAGGGATGAAAAGGCCATAAAAAGGTATCAAAATCTCGGGAAAAGTGCCTTAGTTTTCAAGCTTTTAGAACAGAAAAAAGTTTTTTTCTATTCGCAGGGCTTTCAGGTAAGCATCTCTTGATCAGGGAGTTATAGTAAATAAGAATGGTTCTAATTATTTACAAAAAGTTCATTTGGAAGTAAAAAGTTAGTAACCCTAGCTGGGGTGCGCTGAATCTACATTTGGCCCATCCAAACTTTTATCTAAAATGAAAAAACTAATCGCTTTGGCTTTACCTCTTGCAATGGTTGCAGTTGCTTGTAACAAGGAGGATAAAAAGGCCACACAAACCGCAGAGAATCAAACGGTAGAATTTAAAGACCACGCACCAACTCCTGCGTACTTTATGGTTGATCCAGCATTTTCTAACATCAAAATCCACTCCCTAATTTCTTCGGAGAGTGTATTGGAGCAAAGCCCAAACTTTGTATACGGTTCAATGGCTGATGGAGCTGGTTTAATGAAGAATCCTAATGGTGGATATATCTTAATTAACAACATTGAGGCAGACTACTCTGTAGCGCGTATTATGTTGGATGAGACTTTTAAACCAGTTAAAGGAGAGTATATTTTAAATGCAGCCGCCACGGCTTCTACTGCGCAGTGTTCTGGTTCATTAGTTACTCCAGAGGAGCATGGATTTGGTCCACTTTACCTATCTGGTGGTGAGTGGGGTGGATCTTCAAAAGGTGTTTTTGTTACTGATCCATACAAAAACTCTGCTATAGCAGGTGTTCAGCAAATGATTCCAGAAATGGGACAGTGGTCAACAGAAAATGCCGTTGTTATTGGTAAAGATGCTTACGCAACTAAAACTGTAACCTTTATTGGCGATGACCATTCAGATAACAACGTGCCTTCTGGTCAACTGGGAATGTACGTTTCTACTCGCGGTACGCTTTCTGGCGGAAAACTTTACGGTTTAAAAGTAAACGCTGCAGGTATCAACTTCGAAATGGACATGCAAGAGGGCGTTACCTACAATGCAGAATGGGTTGCTTTAAATCAAACTACTATCGATGAATTAGACGCTGAGGCTAAGTCTAAAGGCGTTATGGGTTTCTCTCGTTTAGAAGATTTAGATTGGAGAAGAGGTTCTGCTGCTAACCAACGTGAGCTTTACTTTGCAGTTACTGGAAGAGAGCGCAGTTCTCTACAGGGTAAAGGAACTTTTTACGGACGTGTGTACAAAGTTGTTCTAGATGCAAACGATCCAACCGGTCCTGCTAAAATTACTTGTGTTCTTGATGGCGATAAAGTAAACGGAATAGCTTGGGGTTTCCATTCTCCTGATAACATTCTTGTTACTGAGAACTATGCCTACATCCAGGAAGATCCAAACGGATACAACGATGGTCCTCGTAACCACTTTGCAAAGCTTTACCAGTACAACTTAAACACGGGTGAGTTAAAAACTGTGTTGGAGTGCGACCAGGTAAAAGCTGCAGCTGCCGGAATTGGAAGCGCTGATGATACATGGGAAATTACAGGTATGATTGATATTTCTGATGTGGTGAATAAGCCTAATACTTTTATCATGATTACGCAAAACCACGGTTGGGAGAAAGAAACAGGTAACCGTTTTACGGACCCAATGGCTGTTTCAGATCCTGCTAACCATAGCAACATTGAAGGAAGCCAACTATTCGTAGTTGAAGGATTACCTAGATAGTAAAAACAATAAATGAATTGTATTAGTTTGTCGATAAAAGGGGCTCGTCTTTGGATGGGCCTCTTTTTCGTTGTTAGCACCCTGTCGTGCACATCCAAAAAAGAGTCGCAAAAAACTCCTTTGCAAAATATTGAGGCATCTTATCGGGCGCATTTAGATAGCGCGATACTATTCCTGGATAGTTTGCAGCAAGAAAAAAGATGGGAGCAAAAGCGCTTATTTTTTCTCCAAGCAAGGAGGCATTTTAAGTATGCTGAGCCAGTAATGGCATTTTTGGACGTAGAAAATTATACGACCCTAAATGGCCCCAATTTGCTTAAAGTGCATGAGGAGGATGCCACAGACGTTAAGGTAAAATCACCCAACGGTTTCCAGGTTATTGAGGAAAATCTATTTGCAGAGAGCCCAGATAGTATATCTATTAACCATGAGGCGATGCAAACTGCGGGAAGATTGCGCTTGGTTTTAAATACCACCAATTTTCACAATAAAGAAGATTACCACTTCCTGTGGATATTAAAAGATGCTTTTATTCGCGTTGCACTCACCGGAATTACGGGCTTTGATTCTCCAGCCTTGGAAAATAGCTTGCAAGAAGCTGTGTGGGTGAATAATAGCCTCCGCGCTTATTTGGATTTTTACCAGAGTCGCTTTACAAACCAAAGCTTGTATCAATCTTGGGTGGAAGTATTAACCAAGGCAAATGATATGCTTTTAAACGGTGATTTTAGCAGTTTCGATCGCTATAGTTACATCAAGGATATTACGCATAAGGAATTAAATCTCTGGCAATTAACCGTACAGGACTGGGAGGTAGAATTTCCCTTCGATCGGGTGTGGAATAATGAGGCATCCAGCTTGTTTTCCAGGCAAACCTTTAACGAAGAATTTTTTACCGATCCAATGATGGGAGTTGCATCCGCAGACCGCGTTGCATTGGGAAAAAAACTATTTGCAGAGACTGGCTTGTCTAAATCCGGGGAAATGAGTTGTGCTGCTTGTCACCAGCAAGACAAAGCTTTTACCGATGGTTTAAGAGTTTTTCCAAAACAAACACGCAATACCCCAAGCTTGCCATATACCCATTATCAAAAGGCATTTTTCTATGACAACAGGGCAGGAAGTCTCGAAGGGCAGATCACCTTTGTTTTGGAGAATGAGCATGAATTTCACTCCAGCTTTGAAGAGATGCTGAGTTTTGTTTCCAAAACGGAAGAGTACAAAACTGCCTTTGATTCCCTTTATGAGCAAGGAGCAAATGCGCTAACCGTGCGGAATGCAATAGCTAGCTATGTGCGCTCTTTGGCACCTTTCAACTCCAAGTTTGATGCGAACATCAGTGGTCTTAGAGACGATTTGACGGAATCGGAAAAAAATGGATTTAATCTATTTACGGGCAAGGCTAAATGTGCTACTTGTCATTTTGCTCCACTTTTCCATGGCACTGTTCCAGTTGCATATAGAGAAACTGAATTGGAATCGATTGGGGTTCCTGATAAAGCAGATACCGCAAACGCAACACTGGATAGTGATGTAGGTCGTTATGCCGTTTTTAATACCGAGGAACGCAAGTTTTTCTTTAAAACCCCAACGGTAAGGAATGTTGAATTTACCGCTCCATACATGCACAATGGCGTGTACAAAACTTTAGAAGAGGTAGTTGATTTTTATAACCGAGGTGGGGGAGCAGGGATTGGTATAGAATTGGAAAACCAAACCTTGCCATCTGATCCTCTCAACTTAAGTGAGCAGGAAAAGGCAGATTTGGTGGCCTTTATGAAATCGTTGAGTGATGCGGGGTATTAGCCTGCGTATGCGTGCAATTGAAAATTGCAGAGATAGTTGTTCGAAGTGAATACTTTGAACAACGTTTGTTGTCCTGGTTCAGTCATTTTGTCGTTAGGCGTAGCATCTGCTACGCCAAGTCTAATGTGCAGCTTTTAGCTGTGAATGATAGGATGTTGGTAAGTATGCAATTGAAAATTGCGAGGGTAATGGCGCGAAGAGGATACTTCGCACAACGTTCGTTGTCTTCGATCAATAAAATAGCCGTTAGGCGCAGCATTTGCTACGCCTAGTCTATTGTGCAGCTTTTGGCTGCAAATATTTCAACATTGGCATGCTTGCAATTAAAAATTGCGAGGATAATGGTGCGAAGTGAATACTTCGCACAACGAAGGACTTAAGTGTTAGGCGTAGTATTTACTACGACTTACTATTTGTGCAGCTTTCAGCTGCAAGTTTTTAAGGTTGGCAGGCTTGCGATTAAAACATTGCGAGGATAATGGCGCGAAGTGGATACTTCGCACAACATGGTTCTTAGTAAATATCACATTTACAGTTTTTCTAATTTTAGGATATGTCTGCTAGCTACAAGATTGAAGATCAAGAAGCCCTTCACTTTTTAACTCTGCAAGTAGTTAATTGGGCGGATATATTCACAAGAATTGAGTGCAGGGACATAATTTTAGACTCTTTCGAGTTTTGTTCAGAAAATAAAGGGCTTGAAATTTATGGTTATGTAATCATGTCTAATCACATTCATTTATTAGTGAAATCCAGTACCGGAAATTTAAGTGAAACTCTAAGAGATCTTAAAAGACATACCAGTAAGCAGATACTCGAATTTGTTCATTCTCAGAAGGAAAGTAGAAGGGACTGGTTGCTAATGATTTTCAAATACGCAGCAAGGAAAAATAACCGAACCAATCAATACCAGGTTTGGACCCATGAGAACCATGCAGAAATTATTTATTCAACAAAGTTTATCGAACAAAAGCTGGATTACATTCATAACAATCCTGTTAGTGCGGGAATCGTGCAATATCCAGAAGACTATTTGTATAGCAGTGCAAGGTGTTATGCTGGCATTCCCGCTTTATTTGAAACCCATCGATTGAAAATTCCTTGGAAGACGGTTCGATAAGGAATAATGGTTACGATTGAAAATTCCAGTGAATGGATATTGAAGTTAGGCGTAGCATTTGCTACGCCTGGCTATTTGTGCAGCTTTTAGCTGCTAGTGATAGGATGTTGGTAAGTATGCAATTGAGAATTGCGGAGATAATGGTTCGAAGTGAATACTTCGAACAACGTCTGTTGTGCTGGTCAAAAATTTTTTCGTTAGGCGTAGCATTTGCTACGACTGACTATTTGTGCAGCTTTTATCTGCGAATGATGGGATGTTGTTAAGTATGCAATTGAAAATTGCGGAGATATTGGTTCGAAGTGGATACTTCGAACAACTTGCGTTGTCTTCGATCATTATTTTAGTCGTTAGGCGTAGCATTCGCTACGCCTTATTTATTGTGCAGCTTTTAGCTGCAAGTATTTCAATGTTGATAGGCTTGCAATTAAAAATTGCAGAGATAGTGGTTCGAAGTGAATACTTCGAACAACAGCTAATCCTTCGCGTTTTTCTAATTAAATGCTCAATGTTTAAATAGCTGGAAATTCAGTTGGATTGAGTTCATGGAAGATCTCGTAGGTTTTTTCCACGATGTCTTTGATACTTGGTTTAGAGAAGTAATCTCCATCCGTACCATAAGCAGGTCTGTGATCTCTGGCAGAAATGCACACAGGCTTAGAATCTAAGCTAAAATAGCCATGCTGGTCTTGAAGAATTTTCTTCAAAATAAATGCGCTGGCTCCTCCGTCTACATCTTCATCCACAATCAGCAATCGATTGGTTTTTGCCAATGATTTTCCGATCACCCCGTGAATATCAAATGGAAGTAAGGTAACTACGTCAATTAATTCTGCATCAATGCCAAGCTCCATCAGTTCCTCACAGGCTTTTTCTGCCAGGTTGCAGGTAGAACCATAGGAAACAATAGTAATGTCACTTCCATCCTTAACTATTTCTGGAACACCCAGCGGAGTAGTAAATACCCCCAAGTTGGTGGGTAAAGATTCTTTAGTTCTGTACCCATTCAGCGGTTCAACAACCAATGCGGGATCATCACCTTGAAGTAAAGTATTGTACAGTCCGGCCGCGGTTACCATGTTCCGCGGTACGCAAACGTGAATTCCACGCAAAGCATTTATAATAGCTCCCATTGGTGAACCAGAGTGCCAAATTCCTTCCAAACGGTGTCCACGGGTGCGCACAATTACCGGTGCTTTTTGCTGCCCTTTTGAACGGTATTGAATGGTTGCTAAATCATCAGACATGATTTGCAGTGCGTACAGTAGATAATCCAAGTACTGGATTTCGGCTATTGGACGCAATCCGCGCAAGGCAAGTCCAATTCCCTGTCCCAAAATGGTGGCTTCGCGAATTCCGGTGTCGCTTACACGAATCTCACCAAATTGGCTCTGCATGCCCTCCATGCTTTGATTTACACCACCAATTTTACCGGTGTCTTCTCCAAAAGTTACCAGTTCAGGATGCCAGCTAAAGAGGGCTTCAAAATTCTTTTTTAACACTACCCGACCATCAACTTTTTCCTCACTGAATACGGGTTCTATAAGCTCCACATTTAATGGGCTCCACTCACTCTGTGAATAGAGATGCGAAGAGTAGCGATCGAAGTTTAATTGCTGTTGCTCGCTGAGCCAGTTTTTAAGTGCAGGCTTCGAGTTCAGATTTTCCTTACGAGTAATCAACAATGCCTTACGGGCGCTATCTAAGTTGACTTTTCGGTAAGGATCCATGGCTTGTTCAAGATCCTCAACGATGCTTTTTATTCGGTTGCTATTCTCACTTTCTGAAGCCAGGTCGTTTAGGAGAGCAATCACAATTTTACGCTCTTCTTCAATGGGCTGAGTAAATTCTGCCCATGCTTCTTTTTGCTGCTTGCGAACCTCTTTTTTGGCTTCTTTCTCTAGCGCCTCAAGCTCTTCCTGGGTGGCAATATTTTTTCCTTCTACCTGGAAATTTAGAATCCAGTTTTTAAACTTTTGGATGCAGTCAAAGTCGCTCTCCCACTGCAGGCGTTCTTCATTTTTATAGCGCTCATGGGAACCCGAAGTAGAATGTCCTTGCGGTTGTGTTACTTCTTCAACGTGTACCAAAACGGGTACGTGTTCCTTGCGGGCTATCTCTGTTGCTTTCTGGTATGTTTGGATGAGGTGTACATAATCCCATCCTTTAGTTTTTAATATCTCAAAGCCGGGAATGTCTTCGTTGCGTTGGAAACCTGCCAAAGCCTCAGAAATGCTGGATTTTGTGGTTTGTAAGTTTTTGGAAACAGAGATTCCATAACCGTCATCCCAAACCGACATTACCATGGGTACTTGTAAAACACCTGCGGCATTCATGGTTTCCCAAAAAAGACCTTCCGATGTGCTGGCATCACCAATAGATCCAAAAGCAATTTCGTTTCCGTTTTTTGAGAACTCTTTTTTATCGGCAATACCCGGATTGTTGCGATACATTTTAGAGGCCTGTGCCAAGCCCAATAATCGTGGCATTTGCCCTGCAGTAGGGGAAATATCTGCTGAAACGTTGTACTGCTCGCTAAGATTTCTCCAAGAACCATCTGGGTTTAAAAGTGGCGAAGAAAAGTGTCCTCCCATCTGTCTTCCACCAGAAGCCGGTTCCGCATTTACATCCGCATGGGCATAAATTCCGGCAAAAAATTCCTTTACGCTAAGCAAGCCCAAAGCCATTAACCAGGTTTGATCTCGGTAATAGCCCGAGCGGAAATCTCCCTTTTTAAAGTGTTTGGCCAAGGCTATTTGAGCCAATTCTTTACCGTCACCAAAAATTCCAAACTTGGCTTTTCCAGTTAAAACTTCTTTTCTCCCCAACAAAGAGGCCTCTCTACTAAGACAGGCCAATTTGTAGTCGTTTATAATTTCCTGGATAAATGGG
>JBMYJC010000019.1:0-1694 GCA_049594055.1 Luteibaculum sp.
TCTATCAAAACCGATTTTAGGATATCCTTGGGTTCTTCAAAAGGGCCATGTTGCTCGCGTAAGGCAACTATGCTCTTTGCCTGCTTCCAATTTAAGTAAGGATGCTTCGCCAATTCCTTGGCAGTCATAGAATTAATATTCAACTTCCTCAGTGCCTTGTTCCCAATTTGAAACAAGTTCCAATTGGATTTTACCAGGGCTGAATCTAAACCCCAAACCTCAAAAAGCTGGGTTTTAGAATGGAAGCCTCCCAACTTCTCACGAAAAGCAATAATCCGTTTAGCATACGTTGATCCGATCCCACTGATTTGCATAAAAGCCGCTGTATCCGCTGTATTTATATCAAAGGCCTGTAGCGTCTTAGTTTTTTGAGGATTTGCAACTTTTTCTCTCCTGGGAAATTGAATGTAGGCGCCTAAGGAATTAAGTAATTCAGGATCCATGCCATAAATCTTGGCTAGATCATCCATTTCACTGTAGTGCCCTCCAGCCTCCCTGTAGGCTACTAAATTTTTGGCTTGAGTAGAACTAAAACCCAACAACAAAAGACTATCCAAAGTGAGCTCGTTAGGATCAAAGGGAAACAAATCCTTTGTGAGGTTTTTTCCACGATTATCTGCTTTGCTACTACTCTCAATGGCTAGGTTTAAAGCCTTTTTAGGGCTAGCAGAATACAATGAATCCAGCTGAGCAATTTTAGATTGAAGAATCCTTGTGATGGAGTCTTGCTTCGCAAATTCCTGATCTTCATGGGTGGAAAGTGGAAGGAAATGACCATATAATCGCCAACAAACGACCAGAAGTAGTAAGATATTTAGGGCCCAAAAACCCTTCTCTTCCATTTCAGAAACATCAAACCACTTTCTCACCTCAACAAGGTAAAAGAAAGTGGCTCGATTTTCAAATACTATTTAAATCGTTTAATGGCGCCAGATTTTACCCGAGCCATATAATCTTTGAGGTCATTTTTAACTTCTCCAGAGAGGATCACTAAACCGGCAATGTTTGGAAAGGCCATCCCCAGAATCATAAGATCCGAGAAATCCAGCACTGCCCCTAATCCTACCGAGGCACCAACAATTACAAATCCACAGAAAAGCACTTTGTAAATCAGTTCGGTTCTTTTGCTTTTTCCAAAGGCAAAAGTCCATGCTTTTAGTCCGTAATAACTCCAGCTGATCATTGTAGAGAAAGCAAAAAGTAAAATTGCCACCATTAGCACCCAGGAAAACCATGGAAATACTTCGGTGAATGCGGCCGAAGTTAGCTCTGACCCTTGAAGCCCGCTGGATCCATCAGCATATCCAGTAAAAACCAATACCAGAGCTGTCATGGTACAAACTAAAACAGTATCAACAAATGGCTCTAAGAGGGCAACTATTCCTTCTGAAACAGGCTCGTTGGTTTTTGAAGCTGAGTGCGCAATAGATGCTGACCCAACCCCAGCTTCATTGGAAAAGGCTGCCCTTTGGAAACCTATAATTAAAACACCAACAATTCCACCGCGAATTGCCGGAGCAGCTAGTGCACCAGAAATTATCTCGTTGAATACATCTCCGATGTTTCCGAAGTTCATAAAGATGATTATCAGGGAGAACAACACATAAATTCCACACATAAATGGAACGATCTTGTCTGTAACCCTAGCGATTGATTTTACTCCTCCAACAATCACAATGAAAACAAGTGCTGAT
>JBMYJC010000019.1:1704-13954 GCA_049594055.1 Luteibaculum sp.
GGCCAAACTTGGAAATTGACTGGAAACCTGGGCAAAAGCTTGATTAGCCTGGAACATGTTTCCACCCCCAAATGATGCTCCAATACAAAGGATGGTAAACAGAACGGCTAGCATTTTACCCAGTGTACCCAGGTTTCTTTTCTCTAAACCTCTGGTTAGATAGTACATAGGCCCTCCGGAAACCTCCCCATTCTCGTCAATTTTCCGGTATTTTAAACCAAGAGTACACTCTACAAACTTGGACGCCATCCCTAACAATCCCGCTAGAATCATCCAGAAAGTGGCACCGGGTCCACCTAAAGAAATAGCCACTGCTACCCCCGCAATATTCCCTAATCCTACCGTAGCAGATAAAGCGGTTGTTAAAGCCTGGAAATGAGAAACCTCCCCCTTATCATCAGGGTTTTCATACTTCCCTTGAACCAGGTGGATAGCGTGCTTTACTCCGCGGAAATTGATAAACTTCATGCGCAGGGTAAAGAAAATAGCCCCGCAAACCAACCAGATTACAATAATGGGAACCCCTTGAGTTTTCTTATCTCCGTTGGGATGAAATACAGGTTTGGGCTCGGTTAGGGTGATAATACCCATTTTGGTAGGACCAACTTTTACCTCGGTTTTAGCGGTTTCCTTATTTCTAATTACTCCGCCATCTGGAATTAATAGCTTTAATGTTCCTGCATTCTTGGCATAAACAGAATCCACTAACCCAGAACCTCTTACCACTGTAGCTAATAGCTGATCAGGAACAACTTCATCACCGTCTTTTACAAACCAAGTTCCTACATTTAGTTCTTCAATGTTTTTGTTGGCCCAAAAAGGAGCAACAACTCGTTCCTCTTCCTGCAGTACTTGTGGGTCTCTAATTCCCAATGCTTCTAGTGGATCCCAAAAGAAAATAGAAGACATAAAGCCCACTACTGGAACAAAGGTGGAATTGAGATATTCTGGAATTGAGGTGGTTAATACTTTATCCTGGAGTTCGATTGTTTGCCCCAGAGCATCCGTTACTTTTAGCGAAAAAGTTGCCCCCTCTGTTACTCCCCAACAGGAATCTGAACTCAACGGAATGCTTTGCACAGACCACTTGTATATGTATGGAGCTTGACCGCCACTTACCTCCGCATAAACTTTGGCATTGTTGATATCTCCATTGGGGTTTAGCTTCTCCAAATGCACTCTTAATGGAGATGCAAATAATGTGGTAACAAATAAAAAGCAGATGCTAAAAGCACTGAATGCCTTTAAATTCATAGGGTTGATTTTTTAGGTTGACAAAACTAGGGCTTCATTGTTATTAAAATCTTGGATTTGTAGTTTCAGTTTTTCCAAAGCTGCGTTTAAACTGTGAGGGGTATATTTCAGCTCTTCCCGTGCCTTGGCATTACTAAAACCTGTTTTGGGTGGACGCGGAGCTTTATCGCTAAAACGCTCCGATTGAACTGGTGTGATTAAATTTTTATCGTGACCAAAAACCCTTGCCACACGCTGCGCTAAATCGTAAATGGAAATGTACTCTGATCCTCCTACGTTATAAATTCCCTCAGCCTTTAGTTCACAGGCACTGAGGCAAGCAGCGGCTAGGTCATCGGCAAAAGTTGGGGTGCGGAATTGGTCGGTTACAATGTTTACAGGTTTGCCAGCAGCAAGCGTATCGTTAAGCCAAAGAATGATGTTGGTACGGGTTAAGTTGGGAACAAACCCAAACACCAAAATGGTTCTTAGAATGGAGCATTTAAGCTTTGGATAGCAATGCAAAACCTCTTCGGCCATCAGCTTAGTTTCCCCGTAAAAGTTTACTGGATTTGGCTCATCCTCCTCGGAATACATCCCTTGCTCACCATCAAAGATGAAGTCGGTAGAAATATGGCAGAGGTATACATCCCTTTCCAAACAAGCCTCAGCAAGAATCTTAACTGCATTTACATTAACATCCACGGCTAACTCACGATTTTTCTCGCAATCATCAACATGGGTTAACGCGGCAGTATTAACCACAGCATCGGGTTTAACCTCGTCAAGAATTTTTTTTACATCACCGGCATCGGTAATATCTACCGACTTATAGCTTACACCAGAAAGTCCGTGCAATCTGGACTCTCCTTTTCCTGTGGCATACACTTCAATTTTCTTATCCAAACACAATTGAATAAGTCTTTGCCCCAACAGGCCATTTGCTCCTGTGACTAGTATTTTCATTTACAGTTCGCTCAATTGAGATTTAAAGGATTCAAAGGCATCCATAGAGGCAATAACAAAAAGTTTGTCTCCTTCATTCACCAAAGTCCTATCGTGTGGATTTATTTCCATATCCCCATCCTTTCTTTTCAGGCCAATGACAGCTACATCACTGCGAATCCCTTTTAGTTTTTCTAAATAAGTCTGGGTGGATGTTTCTGGAAGGGTTAATTCTAATAAACTGGGGCTGTTCGGATTGTTAATGGACAGTTGGTCAATAAAATCCATGGTATCTGGATGAATTACCAATAAAGCCATGTGTGCTCCACCCAGAGTGTCGGGCATAATTACATTAGAGGCACCGGCACTGCGCATCTTACTTACCGAGGCTATTCTGGAAGCCCTGCTAATTATCTGAATTTTCCCGTTTAATTCTCGGGCTGAAAGGACCACATAAAGGTTATCAGAATCATTAGGCAGCGTGGTAATAACCGCTTTTGCGCGCTCTATTCCCGCCTCTTTCAATATTTCGTCTCTAGTGGCATCTCCATAAACAGGTACAATTCCACCGCGTACGTCATTTAGGTTAAAAATTTCCTGCTTGCGCTCTACTACAACAAATTGCTCCTTATTCTGCTTCAATTCCTCCACCACTTGGCGGCCAACCCTTCCGTACCCACAAACTATTATATGGTTGCTTAGCTTTCCGAGCATCTTTTGTTTTTTCAGTTGCCTAACATACTGTTTGTACTCCCCATTAGCAAGGTAAGAGGTAATAGAGCTAATGGCGTAGGCGAATGTACCAAAGCAAACCAAGATTAAGAATGCTGTAAAAATTTTACCCAGGGGAGTTAATGGAGCTACCTCGCTAAAACCAACCGTACTGGCCGTAATTAAGGTCATGTAGAAAGCATCCAGCCAGCTGTAGTCCTCAATAATCCGGTAGCCCATGGTACCTAATACCATGATGCCCGCAAGCAGGCTAACGGAATAAATAAGTCGAGAAAATATCTTTAGACGAAAACGCAAAGTAAGCGGCTTTTACAGCTCCCAAATGGAACTTCTTCTGGGGCGGAATTTAAAATATTCCTTGTTCTCCAGGATAAAAGCCATAACCAAGTAAACCACAAGGGGTGAACCCAAGGTTAAAAAACTAAAATAGATAAAGGAAAGCCTTATTCTTTGTGAGGATATACCCAATTTCTCCCCCCACCAAGAGCAAACTCCAAAGGCTTGTTTTTCGAAGAAATTTAGGATTCTATTGATCATACAGGGATTTCGTTAAGGACTGCGCTTCCGATGGCACAAGATAAGCATTTGCTTTTTGAACAGTAGTCATTATACAAATGATATAGTGCCTGTGATTCTTTAGACGATTCATTTTTAAAACCAGCAGCCTCCATTAAACGGGTAATTTTATTGTCTTCCTTCTTGGTCGCGCTCATTACATCCTCCACCCACTCAAAGGAGACAGCCCCAGTTCTTCGCTTGTAAAAAAACACAAAGGGCACAAACACATTTACCACCAAGTGCCTAAAAAATCCACTGGAAATCCATTTGGGTTGGTAATCTGAGCTTTTGTGAAAATTGTAATGCGTATCCCAATATTCGCTTGCTTTTACCCGAAGTAAATTTTCAAGGTCTTCAAAGTTTGGCGACTGGGTTGGAAGACTTAAAAACTGCTCAGAGCGATTAATTAAAGCCGCAAACTGTGCAATTCTTACCGTGGGAAAATTTGCCGGTCTCAACCGCAAAAAATTCCAGGAAGATTCTGGAATTGTAGTTAAATCGTACTTGCGCTGGAAATGCTTAAAATGATTTGCCAGGGATTCACTGTATTCGTCCTCAGGCTTTTGTAAAAATCCAGATACACCAAACAACAGAGCTTCCACCTCTTGGAGTTTGTTGGCATGGCGCAGCAAGATATTCAGCGGAAGGTGGCGACTTAAGAGCTCAAATCCCGTTTGATTTACTTTTTGCCCAAAAGCTTTGGCCATGAGTCTGTAAAAAGACTCATTTAGATTGGATTGCAGGCTCAGGTAATCGGACTGAAACTCGGCAATTTTCTTTTCCAGGCGTTCTACCAACATACGGTTTAACCAGGCCGCTTTTATAAAATCATCAATGTCTGTCAAATGCGATTCGCAGGGAATGCTTTGGTAAGGGCTCTGCAATTGGTAATAGGTCTGGAGGATGTTCTCTGGAACTATATTTTCGCAGATAACGGTAGGGCAATTGGGATTTTTAAGCTTTACATCCTCCCGCCAAATTAAATGCAGAATTAGGTTTTCGTACTTCTTGTCGCCATCGTGACCGTGCAATAACCAATCGGAACTATTTACGTGCAACTCAACGGAACCAGACCACAACCTGCCGTTAATCCTAATTTGAGCCATTAGAAAATCGGGGCCAGCATCGTGATTGGGGATACCTGGTTTTAGCACCTCTATAATATCCCCGTCTGTTGATTTTAAAGGGAGGGATTTAAACTTCTGTTGTTTCCAGATAAATGCCAGAAATTTCTCATTAATCTGCATAACCGGGGGAATTAAGCAGTTTAAATTACGGATTAATTATATCATTCCGCGCGTCTCTAGTTCGTGTTGCATTTGTTGCTGAAGTTTTAAGGCTTCTGCCCTAACCTCTTCCTGGGCTCCCGCATAAATTATCCCGCGGGAAGAATTCACTAAAATATGCGGTTCTTTTTTTAGCGTGTATTTACAAACCTCCGTCAAACTTCCACCCTGAGCTCCCACACCGGGAACCAATAAAAAACTCTCTGGTGCCGCTTGACGAACCTTTTCAAGAATGTCTCCTCGCGTGGCTCCGGCAACGAACATCAATCGATCGGAATCTGGCCAATTTAAGGCATGCTTTATCACTTTTTGGAAAAGGCGATCCTCGGAATTAGCAATGGGCTGAAACTGAAAATCTATTGCTCCCGGATTAGAGGTAACAGCCAGGAGAATTGCCCATTTATCTTCGAACTCTAAAAAGGGACTAACCGAATCTTTCCCCATGTATGGAGAAAGCGTTACAGAATCGAAGTTTAAGGTTTCGAAAAAGGTCTTGGCATACATGCTTGCCGTATTCCCAATATCTCCGCGCTTGGCATCGGCAATGGTGAATTTGTTGCTTGGAATAAGCTCCATAGTCTTATGCAAACTCTCCCAACCTTTTCCTCCCATAGCCTCGTAAAAAGCCAGGTTAGGCTTGTAGGCAACCGCCAAATCCTGAGTAGCTTCAATAACCATTTTATTAAAAGCAAAAACAGGATCTTTTTCCTTCTTAAACATTTCAGGAATGAGCTCGGGATCGGTATCCAGCCCAACACAGAGGAAGCTTTTTGTATTTAGTATTTCTTTTACTAACTCTTCTTTTCGCATTAGGCCATGGTATTGTCGAGCCCAGCTTTCAACTTCTCCATGTTGTCCGCAAGTTTTAAGGCTTCTAATATTTCTATGATATCCCCATTCATGATGTTATCCAGGTTGTAAAGCGTGAGGCCAATCCGGTGATCGGTACAACGCCCTTGGGGAAAGTTATAGGTTCTGATTTTTGCCGATCTATCTCCAGTAGAAACCTGGCTTTTTCTTTCCGCAGCCAGCTCTTGTTCTCGTTTCACTACCTCGGCTTCGTACAATTTGGTACGGAGCATCTTTAAGGCTTTCTCGTTGTTCTTAATCTGAGAACGCTCGTCCTGGCACTCCACCACAGTATTGGTTGGAATATGCGTTAAGCGAACTGCCGATTCCGTTTTGTTTACGTGCTGACCTCCTGCTCCCGATGCACGGAAAGTATCCTTCTTAACATCGGCCATATTGAGTTCAAAGTCTATTTCATCTGCCTCTGGCAATACGGCTACAGTTGCAGCTGAGGTATGCACCCTTCCTTGAGATTCTGTCTCGGGTACGCGCTGCACGCGGTGCACTCCCGATTCAAATTTTAGCCAACCGTAAACGTCATCTCCACTTACCTCGAAAGAAACCTCTTTGTAGCCTCCTGAAGTTCCTTCATTTACATATAAAATCTCCTGCTTCCAGCCTTTTTTCTCTATGTACCGGGAATACATTCTGAAAAGATCTCCTGCAAAAATGGAGGCCTCGTCCCCCCCTGTTCCTGCCCTAACTTCAACAATTACGTTCTTGTTGTCATCTGGATCTTTGGGGATTAGCATGAATTTTATCTCTTCCTCCAGTTTGCCTCGCTCCTCGTTTAGTTCCTCCAATTCGGCCTCAGCCATTTCACGGAATTCGGGATCTTTTTCCTGCGCCAGAATGGCCTTAGAAGACTCAATGTTGTCCAACACGTTTTTGAACTTGTTGTACATCTCAACTGTTTCCTCCAGGTCTTTGTATTCCTTGCTCAACTTGGCATAGCGCTTGTTATCAGCAATAATGTCTGGATCAACAATAAGCTTTCCGACCTCTTCCCACTTCTCCTTTATGGATCTTAGTTTATCTATTAACTGGCTCATTGATTTTACTTGTAATTAAAGGTACCGTGCTCACCAGAAATCTCTAAGGATTTTCCAGTACTACTCTTCTCCACTCTTCCCACAATTTGTGCCTCTATTCCAAATTTCTTTGCGGAATCAATAATGGCCTTTGCGCTCGCTTCATCTGTATACACCTCCATGCGATGCCCCATGTTAAACACCTGGTACATCTCGCGCCAATCGGTAGCGCTTTCTTCCTGAATAAGTTTGAATAGCGGTGGGGTTGCAAACAGATTGTCCTTGGTTATTTTAAGATCCTCCACAAAGTGTAAAACCTTGGTTTGTCCGCCTCCACTGCAATGCACCATTCCGTTTATTTTATCCCGGTATTTGGGGAAAATCTCTGCAAACAAAGGAGCATAAGTTCGGGTTGGAGACAAGACCAGTTTACCGGCATTCAGCTCACTATCGGCAATTTTGTCTTCCAGACTCTTAGAACCGGAAAAAACTAAATCTTTTGGCATCAAAGGATCGAAGCTCTCTGGATACTTAGTAGCCAACTGGTTAAAAAACACATCGTGTCGGGCAGCGGTTAAACCATTGCTTCCCATTCCGCCGTTGTATTCCTTCTCGTAGCTTGTTTTTCCATAAGAAGCCAAGCCCACAATTACATCTTCTGCCTGGATGTTCTTGTTGTCTATTACCTCACTTTTTGGCATGCGACAAACCACAGTACTGTCTACAATTATGGTACGCACCAAGTCTCCTACATCGGCAGTTTCTCCTCCAGTAGAATAAATATTTACTCCCAAGTCGCGTAAATCCTGTAACAACTCCTCCGTACCCTCAATAATCGCTTTGATTACCTCTCCAGGAATAAGGTTTTTATTGCGCCCAATAGTAGAGGAAACCAGGATATTTTGAACCGCTCCAACACAGAGCAGATCATCGATATTCATCACTAAGGCGTCTTGGGCGATGCCTTTCCATACGGATAAATCTCCCGTTTCTTTCCAATACAAATAGGCCAAAGAAGATTTGGTTCCGGCACCATCGGCATGCATTACCACACAGTGGTCTTTGCTACCAGATAAAATGTCTGGAACTATTTTGCAGAAAGCCTTAGGATAAAGGCCTTTATCTATGTTTTCTATTGCCGCATGGACATCTTCCTTAGCGGCAGATACTCCACGCATTTTATATTTCTTGTCTGCTTCCATAATAGAAAAAAGGCAACTGGAATATCCCTACCCCAATTGCCTTTAAAAATTTAGTTTGTATAGCTAGTTTTCCTCCTCGTCTTCGCTAGGCGCTTTTGGAGCTTCTATTTTATCTTTTGGGATATAGTCGTAGTTCAACACTACAAATTCTGTTCTTCTGTTTTGTTGGTGTGCTTCTTCTTTAGCGGCCTCAGGCAACTCGGCAATTTCGGCATCGGTAATGCGCGGCATGGTTTCTCCATATCCCTTTGCTTCCATGCGCTCCATTGGAATACCTTTTTGCGATAAATAATCGATACAAGATTGCGCTCTGCGCTGTGATAACTCCAGGTTGTATTTAGCATCCCCGCGTGTATCTGTATGAGCTCTTAACTCAATTACCGCGGTAGGGTTATCCACCAAAATTTTGTACAGATAATCCAGTGAATCTTTAGACTGAGGCAACAAAGTTGCTTTATCTAATTCGTAAAGTACTTCGGGTAACTCAATGGCCTTATTGGGAGGTGAAAACTGCAAAAGGAAATCCAATACAAAAGTCATAGACTCCTGCGCATCTACTGTAGAAATACGGTCTTTGGCAATAAGGTAATCCTTCTTACGTACCGAGATTGAATAATTTACCTCCTCATTGATGTAGCGCTGCAAGCCATTTTCTGCAAACTTGTAGCTACCATCAGCTCCAGTTGTAGTAGAGAACATAGAACCATCAGACCCCGATACTTCTACCGTAACTCCTTCTATAGGTTTACCACTTTCTTTATCGCTTACGCTTCCTTGTAAAGCAAAAACCAGGGGTGGATAGAAAAAGCTGTAAATGTCACTCTTACCTCTACCACCTTCTCTGTCCGAGCTGAAAAAGCCTTCCTTTTTGGTTTTATTGAACACTATTCCATAATCATCGGAATTTGAGTTCATAGGAACTTTCATGTTTTCGGGCTCTCCCCAGCGGTTTTCTCCTATGGATTTAGATACCACAATGTCCAATCCACCCATACCAATATGACCGTCTGAAGAGAAATACAGATTACCGTTGTCGTGAAGGAATGGGAACATCTCATCTCCAGGAGTATTCACCTTTGGGCCCAGGTTTTTAGGTTCTGACCATTCTTTAGCTTTTTTGTCGTACTCAATTAACCAAAGGTCTTTACCTCCCTGTCCGCCTTCGAAATCAGCGGAAAATACAAGAACTGTTTCCCGCTTATCCATGGTTGGCTGGCCAACGGTGAATTTTTGTTCTCCTTCTTTTTTAAGGTTTACCATTTCTACCGCTCCAACCTTAGCTCCTACATAAGAGGCTTTCATGATATTACAACCCACCTTTTCTTTCTTCTCGATGGGGCAACGCGTGAAATAAATGGTGTTTTTCTTGGCATTAAGCTCTGCAGAGCCTTCGTTTACTTCGGTATTGATGGTGGGATCCAGTAGGGCTGGCTCAGACCATCTTCCTTTTCTATCTTTTTCTGTAAACCATAAATCCTGGAAATTCTCCCCAGTTCTCTGATCTAAATCCTTTCCTGTAGAACCTTCTCTGGAGGAGGTGAAAACCAAGGTGGTATTTCTTTTATCCAGGAAAGAAGGGTCCATATCTATGGAAGATGAATTGATAACCTCTTCATTAGTAACCACCCAACGGGTTGGGTCTGCTTCCCATTCCATCGCTTTTTTAGCTGAGGCAATACCGTTGGCACCCAGAACGCTATTTGGCTCCATGTTTTGGTAATTCTCAAACATGTCTATGGCTTCCTTGTAATTGCCTTCCTGCAACAACATTTTACCCAGGTAGTAATAATGCTTGGGGTTGTTGTGTTTTGCCTTAATGGATTTTCTGTACCAGTCTTTTGCGGCACTTACATCGTCCATCATGCGATAACATTCGGCTATCTGATATACGATACGAGCCTTTTGCACCGCAGAGGGTTCCTTTAAAAATGCTTCTCGGTAGGCCTGTACGGCTTCTACAAATGCTTCCTGGATAAAAAGCTCATCGGCTTCTGTTGTGGCCTTGCTTTGGGCAAAAACCGTTAACACAGAAAAAACCAAGGCTAAAATTCCAATAATACGCTTCATGAAATGCGGGTTGATAATGCTTGCGCGAAGTTAAAATTATAGAACCATAAACGGTAGCTGCTGCAAAAAATTGAGCCTAGATAAGCACAACAAAGTTTTGATCCTTAAAAAAGCTAATCCCCAATTACTTTTCGGCATTTAGGATAACGGGAAGCCCTTTATCCCCATTGCCAATTACAATGATTTTACTGTTTTGAGAATTGGCCAGGTTTTCCGTAGCCTCTATTCCCTTCCATTTTAACAGGTCTTTGGTGATGGACTTGTTTACAATTTCCTGGAAGGCTCTAATTCCTTCCGCCTCAATCTTTTTGCGTTCGGCCTCCTTTTGGGCTTTTTGAATTCTAAATTCATACTCCAGCGACTCCTGCTCCTGCTTCAACTTTCTTTCAATGGCAGCCTGCAAGCTTGGCGGCAGAATAATGTTTCTAATCAAGACCTCATTCACTTGCACGTAGTTTTCGGCCAATTTGCTCTTTACCTGCTCAAAAATCTGTTGTTCGATCACTTCTCTTTTCGTGGAGTTTATTTCCTCCGGTAAATATTGCGCCATTATCTGTCGTACTACTGAACGGGTAAAAGGCCTAACCACTTTTTCGGGATAAGTTTTCCCTCTGCGCACTTCTAATTTTCCGAGATCCTCACTAATGGGCTCGTACAACACGGTAACATCCAACTCTATTTTTAACAGGTTAGAGGAAAGCACCTCCATGGTTTCTTTCATCTCTTGTTGGCGTGTTTCATAAATAATCATATGATTCCAGGGTGCAATAAAATGAAATCCAGGACCGTAGGGATCTCCTTCTTCATCTACCCCTCCTCCAAATTGTTCGTATAGCACTCCTTTGCTTCCAGATTTTACAGTTACTGTAACCCGACTCCAGAAAATTATCACCAGAATTACGGCAACAATAATTCCTACGATTAGCTTAAAATTCTTGATCTGAAATTGAGGTACTTCCTGATAATCACTCATATCTTTTTATTTACTGGATTCCATTTTGTTTCCTAATGTACCATTCTACCGCCAGTAATGAGCCGATAAAAAAGCATATCCATTTCCAAGAGATAATTTCTGCCCGCTGCTTCTCGGATTGTAGGCGACCTGGCTCCGGATTTTTTGCCAATTCATTCATCAAAGAATCCGTTGCATTTAACTGCACTGCCATCCCCCCATTTTTTGCAGCAAAACCGCGCAATAAATCCCAGTCTGCCACTTTGTTTTGAGTCTCCAGATTACCGGGTAGCACTGCAAAATTTCCACTTTTGCTAACCTGCTTCCCCTCTACCTCTGCACTGGCTGTGAAATTGTAGGTACCCGGCTCTAACTGACTCAAATTCAAGAGATAGGATTTTCCACTAGGAACGAATTTGTAATTGTACTCCAATTGCTCTTTAACCACGCGGAAAGAGATATCTGCATTAAAAACTGCATCCCCCGCTGTATTAAACAACAAGGCGGATACTTGTTGTTTGCTATCGGCCAGAAAATTATCGGGCACAATTACCTTTAACTGTTCTTTATCGTCTCTGCTGGCTAAAAAACGCAGCGCTTCACTCACCCATTGATCAAATCCCTTGTGATCTTCAAATTCCTGATAAAAGGACATGCGCAACTTCCACCAATCCCAGCCAATACTCACCAGGCCTTTTTTCTCTGGCAGATTATAGGACGCCAGCAAAGGCAACTGCGACTTTAAATTTCCTATTTGTTGGAAAAATACCGGTTGGTAGGCAGGTGAAAATTGGGGTGTACCCAACTGAGCTCTCATGGGAGCTAGTAATTCCACCTTTTCCCAATTCTCATTGAGTTGCATTCCCGTGTAATTTGGGTTGGGCAAGGGCAGAACCAAATTCTCCTGTCGTACTCCACTTTCTAATTTAAGGGGTGGAATAAAGCCCATCTCTGAAAGCAGCTCTGCATGCTGTCCATTTCTGATAAAAAACCAATTGTTTTTGGAGGCATACTGCTTTTTAAATTGCTCCAGCTGCTCACGGAACGCTATGTTGCTTAGGAAAACCAAACTGGCATCCACCTTATCTAATTGACTGGGTTTGCCTTGCCCCAACTTAACGGGATATAACGAGAAGTCCTCAAATTCACTCAATGCCTGTTGAAAGGCTCCTAAATCTGGGTTGGGTCTATCGTATAAAAGGGCAATCTTAAACTGGGATTCCATCACCTTAACAGAGAAAAACTTTCTGTTATTCTCTGGATGGGCATCCATACTTTCAGACTCCAGGACCACCTCGTACAAATGGTTGCCGGTATTCGCGGGTTTGATATAGAGGGTGTGGTTACCGAATTCAGCAGCGGTATTTATTTCTGCCTCGTAAACCTGTTCTTTTC